>NZ_SRRY01000002.1:600000-829523 GCF_004792295.1 Pseudoalteromonas sp. MEBiC 03607 | reverse complement strand
CCAGCTTTCTGAATAAAGCTTTAGTAATATCAATCGACATTTTTGACAAGCCCGCTGCTTGGTTTTCAAGCGATAGGTCTTGGTGTTTATGATCATAGTTATCAGCAATATCGACCTGACATAACCGGTTATGCGAGTAATTGCGATACATCTCTGATAACACGCCAATTTCGAGACCCCAGTCACTTGGAATACGAATATCATTAAGTACATCGCGACGGAATGAGAACTCACCCGCTAGCGGATAACGAAACGAGTCCATGTATTCTAAATAATCGTTGCTACCTAAAATTGTTTTAAATGAGCGTAATAGCGGCGTTACCAGCAAACGTGACACGCGGCCATTAATTTTTCCCTCAGCGGTGCGCGGGTAAAAGCCTTTACAAAATTCATAGTTAAAACGGGGGTGAGCAACAGGATAAATTAAGCGTGCTAAAAGTGCTCTGTCGTAAGTCAAAATATCGCAGTCATGTAGCGCAATTGACTCTACTTTTGAGGTTGCCAACTTATAACCCATGCAATACCAAACATTGCGACCTTTACCTAGCTCTCGTGGCGCAACGCCAAGTTTTTGTAGTTCTTTATCAAGCGCTTGTAAACGCGGGCCATCATTCCAAAGTACCTTATGATGCTGGTCAAGCTCATCAAAAAACTGTAACGCATGGCGATATTGGCTTTCGTCGGCGCGATCTAGGCCAATGGTAATTTGTGATAAATAAGGCACATGTTTGAGCTCAGCTATAATATTTTGCAAAGCGGGTCCTTCTAACTCACTGTAAAGTGAGGGTAAAATCAAACCCATAGGACGCTGTTTTGAAAAATCCAATAACTCTTTTTCTAGTTCTTCGACTGGACGGTCAGCAATATTGTGTAAGGTCGTGATAATGCCATTTTGATAGAAATCAGCCATGAGATTGCTCCTGTTTTGCTGCAAAACGCGCTTTGATGATAGTTAACGCAGAAACTTCTTGAACCCAACCTGCTGGGGCTGGTTTTTCGCTTAGCTGCCAAGCTTTTTGTAATATTTGTGATTGTACTTGGCTGCCAGGGTTATTGATTAAAATGGCGGTGTCGGCCGCTTTTAGCATGGCGACATCGTTTTGACTGTCGCCAAGCGCTATTACAGTGAATGGATTGCGATAAGCTTTTTTGAACTGATTTAACAACCATTTTTGTGCAAGGCCTTTGTTGTTACCTTTAGTTAGGTGAATGAAGCGACCACCAACAAGCACTTCGTATCCTGCTTGACTCATTGCCTCTATCAGACCTTGTTTCTCTTCATCACTGCCAGAAAAGCAAATTGGGTCTGAATATTGACGCTTTAAAGCCAGTTCGCTTTTATCAACGGGTAGCCCTGTTAGTTCGGCTATTTCTTGTGCACTAAATTGACTAAATAAGCGCACACAATGGCTAAATTGACTGGCATATTGTTTAAGATCTTCATGCAATTTATCGGTGCTTTGTGTCATCGCAAAACGCCAATAACCTTGATACTCATCACAGCCAATCGGCTTTACTTTAAAATAATCTTTCGGGATATAAACGGCCGCGCCATTTTCCACAATAAAGGGTTGGTGATGATTTAAAGCTGTTTGAATATCAGTGACTTCTGCAAATGTTTTGCTGGTATTAAAAATGACATTGACACCGGTATCATTCAACTTAGCCAAAAATGGTTTGATCACCTCACATTCGTAACTATCGTGATCAAGCAATGTGCCGTCTAAATCAGTAAAAATAAGTGGTTGAGCAATTTGGTCAGCGAGTAGCTCCATTTTGGTAATATCACGCTCAGTATCAAGCAACAATAAAGCATCAACACTGTTCGCAAGAGTGGCTAAGTTTTCACGCGTAATACGTTCAAAATGAGAGATAAAACGCTTTAAACTCACTTCATCAAACGTGCCCTGCCCTTGGCCTTTTTTGGCAATTAACTTTTGCTCTTGCTCTAAGCGCCAAGCATACACATCTTCAAATGATGGCGCTTTTAACATAATGGTGTAATCGGCCATTGCGAATACATTTTGATATTCATTTGCTAAGCAGCTATTTACGCAGCGACGCCAAATGCCGTCGGCATCTTCTAGTTGTTCTAATTCATTAACTGGAGTTTGCAGTTGATAAGGTTGCTGAGGTGTACTGGCTACACACCAGCCTTCAAAAAACACGATATCTACGGGCTTTTGGTTGCTCGGCCACTGGGCTTGTGGCACTGGATCATCGGTTAGCTTATCAAATTGAGGTAATGGCACATTCACTTTACCTGCCAACAAGGCCGATAAGGTTTGCTCCATTAATTGCGTATCATGCGTACCTGGTACACCACGACTGGCAAACAAGGGATGAACATCTTTAGCAAGCTCAGTGCGTGCATCACGACTTAAATAAAAGTCATCGATTGATAATGACACACTGTTAAATTCAGTATTGCTATTAACCCAAGTCACTAAAAAATCAGCGAGGGTTGTTTTTCCTGAGCCTTGGCAGCCGTTGATAGCCACCAGCATAGATTGGCCGGTCATTTTTGCGCTCAAGATATCTTGCGCGAGGGGTATAAAAAACTGCTCACTTAAGTATTGATACTTGAGTGGTAACTGATGCTTCGCTAAAAACGGGGTAATATCCACAACATTTGCCTCTTGCATAATCGCTCCTACCAGTATGACATAGAGATAAATGCAGTTAGTAGACCAGTTTTATAACTCGTTATTTTTTATATAGTTACAAAAAAAGCGCGTATTTAACGCGCTTTTTTGGTGCAATATTTAAGCAGTTTTTAAGTTCTAATCAACTTGTTGCACTGCTTTGGGGAGGACAGCATTTAAGATAATCCCTAAAATTGCGCATAAGCTCACACCTTGCAAACTAAACTCGTCACCACCGAGGTGCATGCCACCAATACCAAACACTAAAATCAGTGCGATGATAGTCAAGTTTCGAGGCGCGGTAAGGTCTTCACCTGATTTTACTAAAGTATTTAAACCTACAACGGCAATTGAGCCAAATAGTAAAATCATGATACCGCCCATCACAGGAACCGGAATAGTTTGTAAACCCGCACCCATTTTTGCCACAAATGCGAGCACAATCGCGATGATAGCAGTCCAAAGCATCACTCGAGGGTTGAAGTTACGCGTAAGCATGACCGCCCCCGTTACTTCAGAGTAGGTTGTATTAGGTGGACCACCAAAAACCGATGCCGCAGAGGTTGCTAAACCATCACCCAATAAAGTGCGATGTAAGCCCGGTTTCTTTAAATAGTCTTTACCCGTGACTTGGCTAATTGCCATCATGTCGCCAATATGTTCTATAGCTGGCGCAATGGCCACAGGCACCATAAATAAAATAGCTTGCCACTTAAACTCAGGGTAAGTAAATGCAGGTACAGCAAACCAGCGAGCTTCAGTAACCGCATTAAATTCCACAATACCTATAAATAACGAAGCAAGATAACCTGCGATAACACCAGCAAGAATAGGAATAAGTTTAAATACACCTTTACCCCATACCGCAAAAATCAGCGTAACCAATAATGATAAACCAGACACCCAAATAGCTTGTTCATAAGGAACTAGTTGCGCGCTGCCATCCCCTGCTTTACCCATTGCCATATTCACAGCAACGGGCGCTAAGGCTAAACCAATCACCATAATAACTGGGCCAACAACCACAGGAGGTAACACTTTATGCAGTGCATTCACGCCTTTAAATTTTACAATCAAGCTAAGTGCAAAATAGCAAAAGCCTGCCACCATTAAACCGCCCATAGTTGCAGGAATACCCCACATTTGTACTGAGGCGATAATAGGTGCAATAAAAGCAAAAGACGATGCTAAAAAGATAGGAACTTGGCCTTTGGTAACCACATGAAACAGCAAGGTTCCTAGGCCTGCGGTAAATAAAGCCACATTGGGATCAAGGCCTGTCAGTAACGGCACAAGTACCAGTGCGCCAAATGCAACAAACAGCATTTGCGCGCCGGTTAGAATTGTTTTTAACGAAAATGTTTGATGATTTTCCACGTGCACGCCTTACACTGTACCAAAGATCTTGTCACCGGCATCTCCTAAGCCTGGGATGATATAGCCTTTTTCGTTTAAGTGACTATCTAGTGATGCCGTGAAGATTTCAACATCTGGGTGCGCCTCAAGGGTTTTTTCTACACCTTCAGGTGCTGCCACTAGTACAATCACTTTAATATCTTTACAACCTGCTTTTTTCAGCATATCGATTGTGGCGATCATTGAACCACCCGTTGCCAGCATTGGGTCAATAACAAGGCTTAAACGCTCATCAATTTTACCAACCAGTTTTTCAAAGTATGGCACAGGCTCCAATGTTTCTTCGTTACGCTGCAAACCTACAACACTAACTTTTGCAGCAGGTAATAATTGCATAACGCCATCCATCATACCAAGGCCGGCACGTAGAATCGGCACAACAGTAATTTTTTTACCTTTAATGTGCTCTACATTGAGGTTTGAACCATCCCATCCAGTGATCTGCACGCTTTCTAATGGTAGGTTTTTTGTTGCTTCGTATGTAAGCAAAGTACCTACTTCAGACGCCAGCTCACGGAAACTTTTTGTGCTAATACCTTGTGCGCGCATAAGGCCAAGTTTGTGTTGAACTAACGGATGAGTAATAACATGGATAGACATAAGTAGAACCTAAATGAAATAAATTACGCCTATTTTAGCGCAAAATAGTCTACTCGACTGCAAAAATTGCATACTTACTGCATTAATTCGTACAACTGGTCTAAAATTAAACAGCTGTGTGCAAATTTTAATTTTTTTGCAACAACACGTACGGTCAATATTTAAGATTTAATTATTTTTTGGGTTAAGCTGTAATGAAAACACTCACATTTACCTTAATACTATTTTGTTGCATTTCCTTACCAACCCACAGTGAAACACTCAATATTCAAATGATGGCTGACTTTATCCCCCAAGATGGCGGCAATCCAGAAAATGAAGCCACTACGTTTTTACTTGCTGCTGCCGCTGAGTTAGGTGATGAAATCAGCCTGCACTTTATACCGGCAAGTCGGCTAAGAGAATGGCAGCAGTTGAGCAAAATGAATAATGTTTGCTTATACAATAAATTAAAAACCCCTGACCGTGAGGCCCAAGCCGTATTTAGTCAATACCCTCTGATGGCTTTTCCTGCTAACAAATTGGTGGTATTCAACAAGCCAAAGATCCCTGATTCCATTACCCTGCTACAAGCTATTAATGACTTCAATTTAACAATAGGCATCATCAAGGGCCGCTCATATTCAGAAGAAATTGATAACTTTATACGCTTAGATGATGAGCACTTTTTTATGTTAGAAGGGGCAACCAATGCACCTCGGCTTGGTCAGATGCTATTTCAAAACAAAATTGATGCAGTTTTAGAATACCAAACTGTATTTAACAATCGCTATAAGCGAGCACCGGGTCTAAGTCACATTCGCTATATCAGCCTTAAGCCAGAAAAAGCCGCGTTGTTTGGTTATATTGCCTGTTCACCGACAGAGGTCGGCAAACAAGCCGTAGCACTGTTCGACAAAGCACTTAAAACAAAAAAGGTACGCACATTAATTAGTCAGCGTTTAAAGGCGCTATTTCACGAAGGTGAAAACACACAAATTGTAAATGCCTTCAATGCAGCGTTTGAGCACTAAGCCGATAAAATCTGCTCCATAACCCAGCTTGTATGTAGTGCGGTTTCACCTGTTGATGGGTGTGGTTGCTGGGCATGAAAATAATTCGCCATGTTTTCAACATGATATTGTTGAATATGTGCTGGGTTATCAATTACAAACTGTTGTGTTCCCTTTGCGTTGTTAAGCACAATGGGCTTTTCATCAAATACACTAAAGCTAAGCTCGCCTTCACTGCCATAAATCATTACATCATCAAAACGATTTGCTGAGGCAAAGTTCCAGCTTCCGGTGCCTGTAACACCAGATTGATGCTGCCAGTGCGCGGTTATGGCATCGAATGCAGAATATAAGCCTTGTTGATTGGCACATAAACCATGCACCTTATTAAAATCACCTAAAAGGTAGGCAAGTAAATCAAGGCCATGGCTGGCTAAATCGTCAAAGTAACCGCCTCGTGCTACTGTTTGATCGGTACGCCAATTATACTCTCCCGATAAATCTAGGGGATTCGGCGACTTACTTAAATGCCAACTTACATGACGCGGCTTACCAATGGCACCTTGTTCAAGTAACTGTTTAACTTGATTAAAGCGCGGTAACGAACGACGATAATAAGCCACAAACAGCGGCTGTTTAGCTTCTTTAAACGCTGCGACAATGTCAAGGCTATCTTGATAACTTGGCGCAAGTGGCTTTTCTATACAACAAGGTTTACCTGCCGCAGCAACCTCAAGAGCATACGCTTTATGGCTATCTGGCGGCGTGGCAATATACACTGCATCAACACTGGTATCGTTAATGAGTTCGCTTGGCGATGTGTACACCTTTGCTACATTATGGCGTTTAGCATAATCATGGGCTTTTTCTAGGTCGCGGCGTGTCACTCCAATAAGCGCAATACCTTCTGCTTGTTGATAAGCTGGGCCGCTTTTCACTTCGGTTACAGCACCACAGCCAATAATGGCAAATCGCATTGGCTTATTCATTGTTATTCCTTTGTATTTGTTAAGTACGTTGCAAATTGCTGCTGCATGTAACCATTTATTTTTGCATGAGTTGGGCTCCAACCTGCTAAAAAACGATAAAAATCACTCCATGCGTAACACCATAGCGCTCGCCAACTACTAACAACATGCACAGGATTTATACTCGGTTGAAAGCGTTTTAGTGCTAGGGTAAGAGTGTCAAAATAACGATTTAAATAATCATCTGCAACTGATTTTAATGCTGTATCATCTAAACAACTGCCTAAAAAATACATCAGATCAATCACCCCAACACCCTTGCCAACATATTGAAAATCATAGCCAAGAACATGTTGGTTTTGTGGCGCAATCGCAAAGTTGGCAAGCTTAGCATCACCATGAATTAACGTTTGGTAAGGTGACTCACTCAGCTTAGTATCAATAGGTTGCGCCTGCGATTTTAAGCTTAAATCGCTCATACGCTGTAACTCATCTGGCCGTGTTGCTAAATGCCAATAACTACCTCGAGGCCAAAGCCCCTCGGATGAGCTTGCTAAATGAAAAGCATGAAAATGTGCAAGCCAGTTTATAATTGCTTGAATGTGGCTGTGTGTAGCATATGCTTGCTGGTAGCCATGTGCTACGAAATCACTAAATAATAACGCTTGCTTAGTGCCCTCTTGTATTGCATCAATACAGTGAATAGCCGCAGCTTCATGGGGTAATTGCTCAGCGTAATGCCGATACCAGTTAAATTCGACTAAGTACGATTGGCGCTTTCTGGCAAGAGCAAAATCACTTTGCGTTATACGGCTATGATTAATCTGGCTAGGCACTTCAATCGCTTTAATTACAGTCGCTGCACCGTTCACTTGGCAACGAATAATCTCACCGCACCCGCTCCAGACTGACGCGGCTTGCTGTAAATTTGTAATGTTTGAAAAGTGAGAAGTAACAAATTGCCTAAGATCCATAACGCTCTATGATTTAAAAAACGAATGGCAATGGTAGGTGAAATTAGCTATTGGCACAACGGCCCGTAGGCAATAAAAAACCCGTGCTAAGCACGGGTTTTCGTAGATAAAGTCCTAATACTGCTAAGGACTTGCATTGTTGAATTACTCGTTTACCACACTTTTAAGTGGGTTAACTGGCTTTGCATTGTCATCCAGTAAGTTCATATCAAAATCGAACTCATCAACACGAATCGCTTTCTCACGTTTCTTGTTGTAGTCAATCAGTTTTGCATACTCTTCTTCGTTGATAACACTTGCAACAAGTGCATTATCAAGAGTTTCTGCAAAACGAACGCCCGGCTTGATAGTTTTAGCACGCAGTGCTTTTTTAACTTTTGCAAGTAAATCAAGACACGCCATTTTCGCTTTGTACGCTTGCTCATTGATGTAATGACCATCACCTTCAATTGGATTAACCAAGTGAGTGATTTGCGCTTTAAATGCCGTATCCATTTGCGCTTGAGTCGCAAGTTCACGGATTAAATCATCGCTGATCTTAGGCATTTTCTTTGAGTAGTTCATAGTAATGAAACGCATAAACTTACGAGTACCACTTGCAGGGAAGTTATCTAAGAACTTATGCAATGCTTCTTCAGCGCTTTGTAGTGCAAAGCGAGTCGCATAGTGGAAGTAAGGCGCAGCTTGCTCACGTTCACTGCTTGCTACTTTTTGCTCGTAGTATTTAATCGATGCCATCGCCGCATACAAGAAGCTCATTACGTCACCTAAACGTGCAGATAACATTTCTGCTTGCTTAAGTTTGCCGCCCAGTACCAATAACGAGAAGTCAGCGTAAACTGCAAGTTTTGCAGATAGTTTGTGCGCTGCTTTTTCGTATTCACGTACTTCTGGTAGTGACGATTTAGCACCCGCAGTAAACGGTAATACACCTAAACGGAAAGCTCGTAAGCTGTTAGCTACGCTGTAGCCCACTGTTTTACGTAAGATACTGTTGAATTCTTTGTCTGCATTTTTGTCTTCGCTGTGGATAGACTCAACCATAGATTGCAGGTAAGGGTGACAACGCATTACACCTTGACCAAAAATCATTAGGTTACGAGTAAGGATGTTTGCACCTTCAACCGTGATTGCGATAGGTTGAGCAACATAACCACTTGCTAATGTATTTTGCGGCCCATTTTGAATCGCTTTACCTGCTTGAATATCCATTGCTGAATCAAGCACGTTACGGCCAATTTCTGTCATGTGGTATTTAGCAATCGCAGTGACTACAGATGGTTTTAAGCCCATGCCTAAACCTTCTGTTGTTAATACTCGCATTGCTTCTTGAAGGTAAGTTTTACCTGCGATATCAGCAAGCTTCTCTTGAATACCTTCGAATTGACCAATCGCCAGACCAAACTGCTCACGCACTGCTGCGTACTCAGAAGCACCTTTAAATGCCACTTGTGATGAACTAACACCTAATGCCGGTAACGAGATACCACGGCCAGCACCTAAACAGCTAACCAGCATTTGCCAGCCACGACCGATGTTCTTTTGACCACCAATGATGAAGTCCATTGGTACAAATACTTTTTCACCGCGTGTCGTACCGTTGTAAAAACGAATACCCATAGGGTCATGACGATTACCAAGCTGAACACCTGGGTGATCTTTAGGAATAAGCGCACAGGTAATACCTAGGTTTTCTTTACCACCTAGTAAACCATCAGGGTCAACCACTTTAAATGCTAAACCTAATACTGTCGCAATAGGTGCTAGTGTGATGTAGCGTTTGTCCCAAGTAATTTCTAAACCTAAAACTTCTTCGCCATTGAATTGACCACGTTTAACAACACCGATATCTGGAATACCACCCGCATCTGAACCCGCTTCTGGGCTAGTCAGCGCGAAACATGGAATATCACGACCATTTGCAAGACGCGGTAAGTAGTGATCTTGCTGCTCTTTAGTACCGAAGTGTAGTAATAGCTCACCTGGGCCTAGAGAGTTAGGAACCATCACGGTTACCGCAACCGCAGAACTCTTAGTCGCAATAGTCGCAACAATTGTAGAGTTTGCATAAGGGCTGAACTCTAAACCGCCGAATGATTTAGGGATGATAAGCGAGAAAAAGCGCTCTTTTTTCAAGAAATCAAGAATGTAGTCAGGAAGATGTACACCATTTTGAATTTCAGAATCATCAATCATTGATAATAATTCTTTAACTGGGCCATCTAAGAATGCTTGTTCTTCAGCGCTCAGCTTAGCTGCTGGCACGTCACGAAGTGCATCGAAGTCAGGTTTACCTTGGTAGATTGAACCTTCTAACCAAACATCACCCGCATCTAACGCTTCTTGTTCTGTAATTGAAATACTAGGTAATACTTTTTTTAATTTTGTACGTAAGCTCATAATAAACTCATCCGACCAGATAGTAATACCTACATTACGTCACAAAATGAGCAATAGATCAATTGGTCCAACCAGTTTTTTTAACATTTTTTTATATTTATTTTTTCTTTGTATGCTAAGCACTTGAATACAATGGGTTTACACGTGTACGCTCAATTGCAATTTTTTATCCCGAAATAGTTAACAACTAAAGACTGAGAACAAAAAGCCCAACTAAAAAGTTGGGCTTAGATACAAATACTGAGTGAATGATTTAGAGTTCATCTTCTATGGGGAATAGCGAAATAAACCAAACCTGAAAACGCCGCCAAGATGACGTTTGTGGTTCTTCATCAAACTGCTCATTACTTACTGTGTCGAGCCAAACTAAGTCATCATCTTTAAGTTCAACTTTCCAGGCATATTCGGGCATTTGCGTATCAACCCAATGGGCTAAAAAGCGACTAAGCTTTTCGCTTTCGATTAATACGCCCATCTCGGTATTTAAATCAAGTGAGCGAGGGTCTAGATTCATGGTACCCACAAAAATCCTTTCATCATCAAAGGTCATGGTTTTTGCGTGTAAGCTTGCTTGCGATGACCCTGTAACTTTACGCCCTGCTTTGCGCTTAATAGCCATTAGATCACTGGGTTTTAATTCCCAAAGCTTTACCCCAGCCTTAATGAGATCTTCTCGGTATTTTTTATAACCAGCATGCACCGCGGATACATCCGTAGCAGCTAAAGAATTAGTTAAAATAGTGACATCAATACCTTTTTGAGCCCAGTTTGTTAACAGTTTCACACCTGAATCGCGAGGAATAAAATAGGGTGAAATAATAATTGCTCTGTGCTTGGGCTCACCCATTTCTTTAAATAATAGTGGTGACATGTTTGCAGAGCGCTCATTGACATCATTCATCACTTTATCGGGATGGTCGTAAAACAGCACAGATTTTTGCCAATCAAACTTAATATCATCATTTTGAAGCCGTTTTACAAACTCACTTTCACGTAATTGTTCAACATAATTACTTTGCTGGTTTTGCTCAACATAGCTTGAAAGTGTGTTTGTAATATCAACCAAAGATTGCTCATCTCGTGAACCATGTAACTCTTCAACAGGGTAAGAAAGTTGATGATTCCAATACAAATCAAAGGCTTTTGATGCCTCTGGAACAATCTCTCCAGCACTCATCACATCTAAATCAATAAATTCAGAATGATCTTCTGCCGAAAAATAAGCATTGCCAATATTTCGGCCACCAGTGATAAAAATCCGATTATCAACAATAAAACTCTTATTATGCATTCGTCTTGACAGTTGACTGTAATTACTTAGAAAGCCAAGCGCTTTAAAACGACGGTTAGGAAAGGGATTAAATAAACGAACTTCAATATTAGGATGAACAGCCAGTGCAGCGAGGTCTAATTCACTATCTGCTTGCGATAAATCATCGAGTAGTAAACGTACTCTTACCCCACGCTCCGCAGCTTTTAATAAAAAAGCCGTAAATAATATAGTGGTTTGCTGTCTGTGGTATAAATAGTACTGCACATCAATGGTGTGCTCTGCAGAATCAATAAGTGCCAATCTAGCTACAAAGGCATCGACCCCATCTGCTAGAGGATAAAAACCAGATAATCCAGGATGATTATTACCCACCGCATCTCCTATAGTACTGGGTGTATCTGCTGCAATGGCATAACTTGGTTGAATAGACTCTCTTGAAGGTAATTGTGCGCAACCAGAAATATACAAAAATAATACACAAAAAAGGAGTTTTGAAGAGTCTAGTATCATGGCTTCCTACCATTGATTTAACGTGAGATACACGTGATCGTTATACTATTACCCTAATAAATGAACGGATTAAAAGCAAATAAAAACTAATATGGAGGGATAAAGAAGTAAAAAGTAGTAATAAAAAGGTTTTAACGGCTTTAAGAGCAAATAGATTAAGCTACTTGCTCAGTAATATCAGCAATTTCGATTAGTTTACGATTGAGAATTTTTTTACAACAACCACAACACTTGCCGCACTGGGTACCCACCTGCAGCTCTTTTGATAATTCACGCATAGTCATCGCGCCATCATCAATTGTTTGTTCAATTTTTTTGTCAGTTACACCATGGCAAAGGCAAATATACATGAATGCAAACCACTCTCATTTCTGTTGATGGAATGCATATTAATCTAAACGGTAATAGTTCGCAATAGTGTTATAGACAATATTTGCATAACTATTGAACCAGAACTGTCTAAATGGCACACGCATAAAAATTTCCCCTTATGTTATGGACGGTTAGTCAAAGTCGGGGAAAGAAAAATTTTTAAATTTTTTTGTAAGATCTAATTTGCTAGTTGTTGTTTGTCAGTAATGTGGGCAAGTAGCTACTTAAGACGACCGCACCAAAAGCATAACTAAAGTTAATGATTTTTCAGTAACCCCAAATTAACAGGCTTAATAATTTAGCTATTAAAGCCTGCGGCAATTTTGCACTACTTACCCAAACTTTGAATCGCAAAAGAGTCCCTCTAATTACACTTTATGCTTTGTTATTGAAAAGCATACCGGAGTGATTATTGCTAGGCATTGAAAATAGTGAATTGATCATCGAAGAAACATTGCTTTTCACTGCTCGCTGAACAGCATTAACCTCATCGTCTAACTGCTCGTTTAATTCTTTTAGTTGCACTTCACGCTGCTCAGGCGTTAACTCTTCATTTGTTTCTACAATATTAATTTTATTTTGCAGTTCTTTAATCTTAGCAACTAACTCTTGCTGAGTGAGTGGGGTATCTGGTTTTGTCTCTGTTTCAGAATCTACATTGTTATTTTGCTGATTATTTTTAGCGTAACTGTTTGTTGCATTATTGGTGTTTAGATTTAGATCATTTTTATTTTTCTGACCCACAGGGTCTGACAATACAGAAGATGAAAATGGAGTAACTTGCATGATATTCCTAAGGTTATTTTTTTGACACTTTTAAGCTGTGCTGTTTAAAAAGAAATTAATGCACAAAACGTACCTATTAAGCATCCAAATCTTTCTATTTAAAGTCTTAAGGCATACTCAAGCACTCACCTTGTACTTGTTTCCCTAAAGCATAATTTAGTTAATTGCAAAAACTAGTTATAAATTACTATTTGATAACTTTTTAATAACCTTTTGTGATCGCTTTTCAAATCTCCCTCGTTCATTTTGTTGTGATGGACACGTCGTAACGTCCGAACATACAAATATATAAGGAAGAACGATGAAATACTTACTCTTGGCAACAAGCTTGCTATTTATCACAGCATGCAGCGATGATGACGACGATAAAACCGAAGTGGTTACTCCACCCCCAGTTCAAGAATTCAGCCCAAGCATGACCTACTCCGTTACATTGAGCGGCAAGCAAGAAGTGCCGATGAATAACTCAATGCAAACAGCAACTGCAACAGTAGAGCTTGACGAAAGTTTAATGCAATTTCGCGCAACACTTGACGCAAGCTCAGTCGAGGGCTTTAGCGCAGCACATATACATGACGGCGACTTAGGTGCTAATGGCGATGTTGCATTCACATTTGAAGCCACCACCGATGGTATGTATGAAGTCGCAATTACCGACCTTGATGAAAGCTTAATCGCTGATTTAATGGATGGCGATTGGTATATAAATCTACACACTGAGCAGTATGCTAATGGTGAATTACGTGCGCAAATTGTGCCTGATACAACCAGTATCATCACCTTTGTTTTAAATGGCGATCAACAAGTACCTATGAACGACAGCGACGCAATGGGTTATGGCTATGCGTCTTACGACAGTGCCACAACAGAATTGCGCCTTCGTGCAGTGACTATGGGTGTTGATGACGCAACGGCGGCTCATATCCACACTGGAAAATTAGGTTCAAATGGTGATGTTTTTGTTGCTCTAGAGCAAGATGATGAAGTAATGACAGATTGGGTAGTCCCAGAAGGTACAACAATCGATAGTGATACCCTAGCAATCCTTTTAGATGGTGGTCATTATGTCAACGTTCATACGCCGGAGTATGCCGATGGTGAAATCCGCGGCCAGATCCTAACGGATAACTACGCTGTTGCTACATTCGCTTTAAGTGGCAATCAAGAAGTACCAATGGTTAACACAATGGCAAGTGGTGATGGCTATGCATTAGTTGATACTACCGACTACAGTGTCGAGCTTACTGTTGTAACTTCAGGCCTAGACGATGCCAGCGCTGCGCACATTCATACAGGTCGTATTGGTACAAATGGCGATGTATTAGTCGCTCTTGAACAATCGATGGACGACGGCAACGTGTGGATGACGCCAAGCAATACTCAAATCAATGCTGATATTTTTGCAGTACTGGCTTCTGGAGGCCATTATGTAAATGTCCATACTCCGGGTAACCCTGGTGGCGAGCTTCGCGGACAAATTCTTACCAGCAATTATATCTTCACAACCTTTAAACTTAGCGGTAAGCAAGAGGTACCTGCCGTTATGAGTAACGCTAGCGGCGAAGCTTATGCATTAATTAACACGGATAATTACGGCTTAGAACTACGTGTTAGCACCATGGGCGTTGATGATGCAACAGGCGCTCACATTCATACAGGCCGGATTGGCACAAATGGCGATGTATTAGTTGCGCTTGAGCAATCAAGTACTGACACAGGAATGTGGATGACACCGGAAAACACGCAAATTAATGCTGATATTTTCGCAGTACTTGCTTCAGGTGGCCATTATATTAATGTTCATACGCCAGCTAACCCAGGTGGCGAAATCAGAGGTCAGATCCTAACAGACAATTATCAGCTTGTTACTTTCCCACTCAGTGGAATGCAAGAAGTTCCTGCTGTCGACACTATGGCATCAGGCAGTGGTTATGCATTAGTGAACATGGATAATTACCATCTAGAATTAAGAGCATTAACTGAAGGTGTTAGTGATGCTACTGCTGCACACATTCACACTGGCCGTATCGGTATGAATGGTGATGTACTTGCTGCGCTAGAGCAGTCAAGCGAGAACACAAATCTGTGGCAAACACCTGAAAACACCATGATCAATGCCGACATTTTCGAAATACTCGCATCAGGTGGCCATTACGTTAATGTGCATACGCCTGCTAACCCAAGTGGTGAACTGCGTGGCCAAATCCTTACCGATAACTATGTATTCGTGACCTTCCCACTAAGTGGTGAACAACAAGTTCCTGCGGTAACAACAGATGCCTCTGGCGATGGCTATGCATTAGTAAACACCAATGATTACAGCGTTGAATTGCAAGTACTTACATCAGGAGTAAGCGATGCGAGCGCTGCGCACATTCATACCGGTTTTGCAAGTGAAAATGGCCCAGTGCTAGCCCCTCTTGAGCAAGACAGTGATGATATGAATCGCTGGATGAGCACTACAGGCTTAATGATTAATGCTGAAATTTTCTCTGTTCTCGCTTCAGGAGGTCATTATGTAAATGTACATACTCCTGCTAATCCAAATGGAGAGATAAGAGGCCAAATTCAATAATTCCCGTGTTACAGAGGCCAATAGTTAATTGGCCTCTTTATCTAATTAAGCGAAAATTAGACCCTACAATTAAAATTATACTTTCAACTTTATTGCAAATAGCGAATGTGTAATTTTCTTACTACCTAATCTCACAATAACACCCCTCGGCATCTGAATTAATAAACCGACTATTAAACCCAGCACGTAAGTTTGTAATTACTAACTCGACAAAGCCATCTAGGCTTGAACACGCTAGTCCTTTTGACAATGGACCTGCGTATACAAGTTGTTGATTTTCTGAAATTAGTACAGCAGCCGGGTAAGCGGGTAATAGTGCCGCCACTGCTGAGGTTGGTTTAAGCTTTATAACTTTAACATCTTGTTCAGTAGCATAATCTGTAAGGCTAGCAATATGGGCTTGGGAGCGAGCTGAACAAACACAGCTATTATCATCAATAATATATAAAGTATTGCTGTTCTTTGCGCTAAGCCCCATGGAGGTTTGAAATAATGACAGCCAATTTGGCTTTGCTAGTTTTCTATCTGGGTCAAAAAGTGTGATTTGTTGAGAGTAGGCAATCGATAAAGCAGCTACAACCAAGGCAATCCAAACTAGGATTGCCACAATCACCCTCTTGCTACTTGAATTTGGCAATACCCTGCTCCATCACATCAATACTTTCATCAATGAGTTGCACGCGCTCGGTAAGCTTTTCGATCATCAGGTTGTCTTTGGCTTGATTAGCAATTAACGCTTGTGAATTCTCGGCAATGGCACGTGTATTTCCCGCTTGGCTCTGTACTACATGCGCAACTGATTGAGAGCTGTTTGCAGCAAGGTTAACTTGCTCTGTCATTTCAGTAATTTGTAGTTTCATCTGTGAGCTTATCGCTGACAGTTGCTCAATGAGTGCCACACTGCCTTGCATTGATTTAGTTGATGAAGCACTGTTTTGCATCAAGCTTTCGAGCGTATTGGTTATTTTATCGGTGGTATGTTTACTGCGCGTTGCCAGGTTTCTGACTTCATCAGCCACTACCGCAAAGCCGCGGCCTTGTTCACCAGCACGCGCAGCTTCAATAGCTGCATTTAGCGCAAGTAAGTTAGTTTGCTCAGCAATTGATGAAATCTCATTAAGGAGTTCAGAAATATGACTACAAGCATTCACTAACTGAGAAATATTCTGATCAGCTTCTTGTAAGTTGCTTGCCAACTCTGCTGCTTTGGTATCGGTATTTGCAACTTCATTTAATGCGTCTGCGGCACTAACATGCAACTGCTCAAATTGCATTTGTAATTCATTACTTTCGTGTTCAACATGGGCAAAGCCTTCAGCAACACGCTCGCCTGATTGTGCAATATCTATAGACAACTGCTCACGTAACACGGCTTGCTCATGCAGCTCATCATGAACCTCAAGCAATTGTTTAGATTGATTTTTAAGAACATTAGTTTGACTTTTCACATCCCCCACAACCCGAGATAAAAAGCCAAGTAAGCGATTAAAACCCGCCACAGCTTTACTATGGCGCTCATCTGCTCTTAGGCTAATATTTATACGGTTTTCATCAGCCATAATTTGTTCTGTTGTATCGCTTAAAGAAAGACCTGAGCTTCTCTCCAGATGCAAAGTTTTGGCAATATAACCTGCCACAAATGCTTCAACAATGGCATATACAGCATGAATAAGTACAGTGCTAAAATACAGCCTGTCTGGATCGAAAACATAAAAACCAGACTCGTTTATCTGTAAAAAGTAAAAGCTCAAATGGTGAACGGCAACAAAGACAAGCGCTGTAATAAACACGCGCCATTCAACAAACATGATCAACACTGCCATTAAAATAAATATTTCAAAGTGAACTTCAATGAGGCCGTAGCTTTGTTGGATGTGTAAAAACGAAAACATCATGCAACCGGCAGCGACTACATGAGCTGTTAATTTGCTCGTTGGATATTGATAGAGCATCCAAAGTGGTAAAGACAGCAGTAATAGGCCTGTTACTACACCCGTTATTAGCGTCGAATAAACAAAACCTAAAACCAAAGATTCAATAAACAACAACAGGAACAAATAAGTAAAAAGGCGGCGCACACTCGTCATAGTTAAAGCCTTAATTATTAAATAATTTACAAAAACACAATTAATCGAGCCAATACGGCTTGATACGCATCACGGTTCACTTTATTAATTGCAATAATGCTCTAAATTGATCGGTCCCTGCTTTTTCTAGCCATTGAAATATCACACTCTCTGTACAAGTAATAATAGCACCCGCTGCAGATAGCTGCTTAATAGCTAGCTTTTTATGGTTTTGATTTCGAGAAGCAATGGCATCTTCAACAACGAATACTTGAAAACCTGCAGCCAGCAAGTCTAAACATGTTTGCAACACACACACATGTGCTTCAGTTCCTGTGACTACTACCTGAACTCGTTTATAGTCAGCTAACTTGTGGTTAAAATCATTTTCTAAACAGGCGCTAAAATGAATTTTATGGTAACAATTTTCTGCTGTAATAAACGGCACGAGTTCTTCACTGGTATGACCTAATTTCGAAGGATTTTGTTCTGTAAATAAATAGGGGACCGCCAGTAACTTAGCACTATTTAACAAGGTAGCTGTGTGTTGTACAACATTAGTAAAATCGTCAATAACAGGGGCTAATCCAGCTTGCTCATCAATGATCAGCAGCATTGCTTGGCTTTGTTGGCATATATATGAATGGCGCATTACTTCCTCAAACTATGATAATTACTAAAGTTATAGCATAGCTTTCTAAATATGAACTAAGCAGACATTGTTACTAAATTATCTTTTCAGAACCATAAATTACGTTCATAATTGTGCTATATTTTGTTAAAAATTATGCGCAAACACTAATTTAGGGTTAATCAGTCAGTGCCTAAACGTTTTCTTTTTGTTTTCTTATTTGTCTTTTCCGCGCTCATTCCCACTGCGTTTGCACAAAACTATGCACTGCAAATCCAACGCATTTCTACCGATGAAGGCCTAACACAAGGTAGCGTAACTAAAATTGTTCAAGATGATCTGGGCTTTATATGGATTGGTACTTATCAAGGTTTAAACCGTTATGATGGCTATAAAGTAAGCTCTTTTGCTGGTGAGTATATTCTCGATCAACGCCAAATAACATTTTTAGCCAAAACACAAAACGGTAAAATATTTGTGAGTACGGAGTTTTCTGGGGCGTTTTTTATTGATCCAAAGACTCTAAAAGTCGAAAAAATATATTCAGGCAAACTCAATCCAGAAGATCCCTACTTTTCACCGATTTTAGCTATCACAGAAGATGATAATTTTTATTATTTTGCAATCTCTCAGCACGTTTACTCTTACAATAAGCAGTCGAAAAAGTTTTTACATGAGTTTTCAATCAATAAAGAAGAACATATTGTTCGTGCGCTAACAATTTACGATAGCTTTTTATACATAGGGACATCGACGGGGCTCTTTTCTAAAAATTTAGCGGATGACCATGTTTCTCATATCCCGCTCACCGAGAAAAAAAATATCACCGAAGATAATAGAAACGTCAAACTTCTTCATGTTGACCCTCAACTAGGCTTACTCGTTGGTACAGTTGAAGGAATGTATGATATTCCCTTTAACGCTAATCGTTTACTTGCATTTGAAAAGGTCAATCTCTTAATTCCTCAGTTAAATATTTGGGACTATTCTGCAAGTTCATTTGGTGAATATATTGTCACCGAAAAAGGATTGTATGAGTTCAACCGTGAATCTTTAGCTATCGACTTTATCCTAAGCTTCGACCAAAGTAAGTTTTTGATGACTGATAACACCATACCTGATGTGATGGTTGATAAAACTGGCTTGCTTTGGCTTGCTTCGCGCTCGCAAGGGGTGTTTACATGGTCAACACTAGCAAGGCGGTTTAAGCATATTGAGTTAAAAACACCTCAATATAGCTATAACAATAATGTATGGACCGTATTACAAGAAGATGATGTGTTGTGGATAGGCACTGATAATGGCCTTATAAAGTATAACCAAAACAACAAAGAGCTAACGCCCTATTTAGTAAGCAATGATGAAAAAGCTTTCCATGGTGAACATGGGATTTATGGAATAGCTAAAGCCGAACTTAATGGCAATAACCGCTTTTTATGGTTAATGAAGTACATAGGGCTTGGCCTATTTGATAAACAAACAGGCAAGCTTGTGCAACTAAACGGTGACCCAGAAACAATCGAGGCGCTTACTAAAACGCCTAATTGGGGTTTTCATACCATGGGACCAGACCAGTTTGCATTTGTAGATGAAGAAAATTTTTACAAATACAATGGTAAGTCAGGTGAACTTAGCCCTATAAAAGGATTAAAAGAACAGCTAGAGGCAGCGAACACTTACACATTTTTAAAACCTCTATCAACTCACCCTGACGAGTACCTAATCAGTATGTCTAGTAAGCTGTTTAGGTATAATGAAAGCACGCAAAAGCTCACGCTTGTCTACGAGGCTACAAACTTTAACCCATTAGCTTTTGCGACTATCCATGATTGGGTAATTGATTATAACAATATACTTTGGCTCGCCTCTTCTGATGAAGGGTTAATAGGTATTGATGCAGATACATACGAAATAAAACACCGCATTAATCGTCAATCAGGTTTAAAAGCTAAATCAGTATTCGGTCTTCAAATTGATCGTTTCGGCTTTTTATGGATGAGTACACAAAATGGTCTATATCGTTTAGATTTGAGTTCACTTGCGCTCGATAGCTATTTTATAAGAGATGGTCTGGCAGTTAATGAGTTTAATTTCGACGCAGATACGACTTTCGATAACGGTGAGATTGCTTTTGGCTCTACCCGTGGTGTACTTATCGCAGCTCCCGAAGACTTCTTATCATCTGCTGTAGAAATAGGTAACATCACGACCGAAATAACGGATGTATCATTACTATCGCGAGAACTCAATTATCATCCTTACAAGTATGTAAACTCACCGTTGCAGATCACCTCAGAAGATATGGGCTTAGGTGTGAGTTTTTCTAATTTTGATACCATTAATAAAGATAAAACACTGTACAAGGTTACGCTGGATGGCCCAACATCGTTGCAATACGATAAATTAAAGACCAATGAAGTTTTCTTCACAAAATTACCTCCCGGTGATTACGTTTTATCGATTTCGTCTTCATCAGAAATGAGTGAGGCTATTTCAGCAACAAGGCAACTGCGCTTTAATGTCGCTCACGCCCCTTGGACATCCCCCATAGCAAAGACCTCATATGGCGTAATTATTTTCACAATATTACTGATCATCTTTTGGCAATATCGAGCTCGCCAACAAGCGATTAGTCGTGCTCACGTTGAGGTTTTAAAATCACAACAACAAACAGAGCTTGCCTTAAGCAGTAACAAAAGTGGCGTATGGGAGATCAATCTAGCCAATGACATACTCTACACCAACCGTTTTTCGGCTGAACTTGGCTATAATGAGTTCAAAGACCGCATAGCGATTAAAGACTTTATTGCCTTAATTCACCCACACGATCGCAATTATGTTATCAATAAATGGCAGTTGTTCTTAAAAGAAGCCAACAAACAACAGTGGAATATTACCTATCGTTTAAAACATAATAATGGCGATTGGCTTTGGTATGAAGATGTTGGCCGGGTAGTAGAAACGAATGAGACAGGCGGCCCCTTAAAGGTTGCGGGCTTTTACACTAATATCACCGAACAAAGAGCTAATGCCCAGCAAGCAAGTGTACTTGGGGAAGCCTTTAGTCAAATTAATGATTGGCTGCTTATTTTAGATAATACACTCATGCCTTTTTCTGCAAACGCCAGTTTTAGCGAAGCATTTGCAACACCAGCAAATATTGCTGACTTAACAACGAGAGACTTTATCAACGCGATAGGTCGAACTAAATACTTTGAATATGTAAGTATTTTAAAAACACTCAAACCCAAGCAAAACTGGAAAACAGAAGCCTTTATTCGCACCTTAAAAAATGCTTCGCATCCAGTGCATATTAGTGTCACAGCAGTTGCTAAAGACAGTCAAACGATTAACTATTACGTCATCGTGATTTCTGACTTAACGGAACAAAAACGCGCTGAGGATGAGTTAAGATATTTAGCAAATTACGACTCTTTGACTGGGCTACCAAACCGTACCTTAATGTATGCAAAAATCAATAGCAGCATTAATCGCGCTAAAAAGCACAATAAGTTAGCCGCTTTGTTATTCATTGATTTAGATAAATTTAAACCTGTAAATGACTCATTTGGTCATGCTGTCGGCGACCAACTATTATGTAATGTAACACAACGAGTTAAACAGATACTGCCACAAAGTGCGCTCGTTGGCCGTCAAAGTGGTGACGAATTTTTAGTGCTTGTTAAAGATTTACAATCTCCTCAAGCATTGAGTGAGCTAGTTAAAAAGCTCACCAAAGAGCTTGCCAATAAAGTAATCATTGATGATTTTTCTATCAATATATCAGCAAGTATCGGCGTAGCACTTTACCCATTCGATGCAAAAACTGCAGATGATCTCATTCGAAATTCAGATATTGCTATGATGCATGCCAAACAATCTGGCAGAAATAACTTTAAATACTTTACTGAGCAAATGAATAACCAGTTAACTAAAAAGTTATTGCTAGAAAATGCGTTAAAAGACGCATTCAAAGACGATGTTTTATTCAACAATTATCAACCTATTGTCAATGCAAACACGAAAACCATTAATGGTGCAGAACTTCTAATGCGCTGGAAGACCGTACAAGGTTATGTGTCTCCTGCAGAGTTCATTCCTATTGCCGAAGAAATTGGTTTGATTGATTTAATGACCGAGCAAGCACTTGACCGAGCACTGACAGAGTTAAAACCTATACTGCGTGCCAACCCAAAATTTTACTTGTCTTTGAACTTGTCACCCACCCATATTCTAAAGTCAAACTTAACTGAACGTTTGCTAATGATCCTCAACAATCATCTAGTTAAACCTATTCAACTGCGTCTTGAAATCACCGAAAACACGCTACTCGAAGACAAAGACAAAGCATCAAAACAACTGCAAAAACTCAAAAATGCAGGCTTTAAGTTGTTACTTGATGACTTCGGAACTGGTTACTCGTCACTAACCTATTTAAACCAATTCCCGATAGATGTGATAAAAATTGACCAAAGTTTCGTACGTAACATTGGTTCTGATAACAGTAATGAATCAATCATTAAGACCATTCACGCCTTATCCGTTAATCTAGGCTTGTATTGTATCGCCGAAGGTGTTGAAACACTTGAGCAGATTAACTTTTTACGCAATATGGGTTGTGATGATTTACAAGGCTATTATTTTGCAAAGCCAATGGAAGCTGAAGATCTAATCAAAGAAAGTACCATTCAAACTATTGTAGATCGTTTAAACGAGTTGTAAGCCACTTATTTAAACACTGATAAAGCTCATCTTTGTTTATTGGTTTAGATATAAAGTCATCCATTCCCGCGACCAAGCAACGCTTTTGATCTTCTTCAAACGCATTTGCAGTGATAGCAATAATGACTGCATCACCATAACGTTCAGGGTTTTGTTTTATTTTTTGAGTACATTGGTAACCATCCATATTTGGCATCTGACAATCCATTAGAATGATATCTACATCAGACTTTTCTAAGTGCGCAAGCGCTTCAATACCATCATTAGCTTGATGCAATGAACAGGAGGTATCTAACATCATTTTTTTAAGGACAATTTGATTTATAGGATTATCTTCAACAATTAAAACTTGGATCCCTTTTAAATCAGGTTTTTGTACATTTTGGCTTTGCATTACTTTTGCGTCACTTTGCACAATAGGCACTTTAATTGTAAATTCACTACCTTGGCCTTGTTGACTTTCCAGTGATAACGTACCGCTCATCAACTCCACAATACGCTGGCTGATTGTTAAGCCTAAACCCGTTCCACCGTATTTACGGGTAGTTGAAATATCTGCTTGGGTAAATTCATTAAATAGTTTAGCTTGCTGCTCAGCTGAAATACCAATACCGGTATCACGCACTCGAATAACTAAATACGGCTCTTCAATAGTACAGTTTAATGAAATTTCACCAGTTTCTGTAAACTTACCCGCATTACTCAAAATATTATTAACGACTTGGCTAAACCTTAATGGATCTAAACTAATATAATTTGGAATGTCGTCTGCAATAGACAAGCTGAACTTTACTGTCGGCTTAACACTTGTATTGCTAAACACCTTGGCGAGTTGACTAAGCAAAGCTTTGATTTCAACAGCCCGATACTCTAATTTAAGCGCCCCAGCTTCAATTTTTGAAAAGTCTAAAATGTCATTTAAAATCAGCAGTAAATTATTAGCACTTTGATGTATCATCGCCAACTCTTCACGCTCAGTCTCAGGTAAGGTTTGGTTATCTAACAACAGTTGCGTCATCCCTAAAATGCCGTTGAGTGGGGTACGTATTTCATGACTCATATTTGCTAAAAACTGTGACTTAGTTCTATTAGCCTGATTGGCAAGCCTTACCGCTTCAACAAGCTCATTCGTTTTATCATTTACTTGCTGCTCGAGTTTGGCGTTAAAGTCTTGTAATTTATTATTAAGCTGTTCATTTTCGTGATTAGCGTGATGTAAGCGACTAAAGCTCAAGGCAAGCTTATTTGCCAAACTCGAAAACTGAGCCTGCAATCGACTTACTTCTAACCATGTTTCGGGTAAGTGAGCTTTGGTAATTGCATTTTCAGGATCAAACTTATCTATTTGCTCTGCCAACTTTAATATTGGCGTAGTAAGCCAGCGGCTAAGTTGAGTGATGAAAATACTGGTCAGTAAGATAATAAAAATAATCATCACAATAGATTGCCCCCATGCACTGACCGCAACGTCATTTGCATAACGACGATTAAGCATGGTTACAACCAACCAATTATGCTCACTTGAACGCGCCTCACGAGCATAAAATTGTTGCTCATTTTCAATATTAAACATTTTAAAGCGTGTATCATCGGAAAAGGTTGTTAGTTCATCAGTTGTCAGTTGCTGTAGCTCAGTAAAATCATCTAAAGTGCTATAAACAACCTTGTTTGATGCATCAAGTATTAATAACTCACCTTCGTGCGTAAACAAACTTGGTCGCAAGCCAGCAAAATAATCAAACATCAGTGAACCTTCTACAACACCAGAAAACATCCCATCGGTGTATATTGGCGCAGATACAGCCACTATAGGTAAAGAGCCAAATCCCCGGCCTTTAAAGATTGTTGATATGTAGCCGTTGTGATTGTTAGGGGCGTTAATGAAATAGTCTCTATCTGCAACATTGGCGCGAATATTAGATTGCTGTAGGCTGACAGCTAATGACTTAGGATAAAAATGTGTAACATCAGCAAGCGCATCAACGATGATTTGTGTCCTAAAACCAGGGTATAAATGCGCCATGTTTTCGAGGGCAATTTGCTTAGGAACACCACTAGCAATACTTTTTGCAGTTAGAACAACCCCCTTCTTGTGATGATCAAGATGCGCATCAATATTACGTGTGATCTCCTTAGCTTTTTCTTTTAATTGGGCATTTATCTCATACTCAATCCGTGCATAGTGATTGTTGGTTAATACTATTGAGGTCAAAATAACAACTAACACAACGAGTAGGGTAACAACGTAATTTAAAATTTTATAAAGAGACGAGTAATGTTTATGCCAAGAGTAACGGCTGAAAAAGAAACTTAATAAGTCGATAACCGAAAGATAAATCGCGGCATTTAAGCAATATTTAGCCAACGCAATTGCGATAGTTAGAATAGGAAGAGCTAAGAAGAAGTGCCCAAAGGCCCACAATGCAGGTAACCCTAAAGCAAACCAAAACATCATCCCTCTGAGAAAAACCGGCTTTGCTTTAGATAAACAAACTATCTGCAGATAAATTAATTCGAGTGCAAAAACAATGGACGGCCATGCATGACCCCATCGATAAAAGATAAATCCAGTGCTCAAAATAAAGGTGATAACTGCAAATCGCCAGCCTAAAAGCAATAAGCTTAAGATAACGAAAAGCTGACCGAGTAAAAATTCAGAGCTATCTAGAAACCAAATAGGCAGTAAATTAACAACACCTGCGATGCATCCTAAAAGCACCGCAGTCATAAAGTTAAAATATACTGGTTTATTTTTAAGCAAAGGCGCTATTCCACTAATATGTTCTACCTTTAACTTAAAAGAAAAATTAACATTTTACCAATTTAATTAACATGGTGACATTCATGACTTTCTACCTGCAAAACACTTTTTTCGATATTAAAGCGCACACGTAGTAGCGTCTCAATTTTTAAGCGACACGCCTCATCATGCTTTTCAACAGTACAATGGCGCTTTAAGACCACGTGCGCACCAACCACGATGTCTTTGTCATGGCGAACCACTGTAACATTATGAACATTTTGTACATGCTCAACTGAGGCAATACTTTGCTCTATCTCTGATACATCTGGAAGTTTACTTTTGTTTTCCATAAGTCCTTTGATACAGCGGGTAATTACTTTTACTCCCGTGAACAAAACAAAGGAAGCGATCAACATACTTGAGATGATATCGATTTCAGGCCAGCCAGTTAAATGAATTAAAATACCTGCAAAGAAAGTAGAAACTGTAGAGATTAAGTCAAAAAATGAGTGCAGAAATACCGCATACACATTAATACTGGCTTTACGCCCTTTGTACAGAACCCACGCAGCAGCACCATGAAATAAGAAGCCAATCGCTGAAATCACAGACATTAAATAGCTATTAATCTGTAAATCATGTCCATCAGAATGGTGTAAAAACCGCTCTCCCCCTTCAAATAAGATGATCACACTAATGCTCAGATACAAAATGCCATTGATTAGGCCCCCTGTCAGTTCAGCACGCTGGTAACCATCGTTATAATTTTTTGCAAAATGAATCGCCATGCTTGAAGCGATCAAAGCAATAAATAAAGAGCTGTTATGAACAAATAAATGCCCAGCATCGGCAAGTACAGCAAGCGAATTTGAAAAGTAGGCACCGATGATTTGAATAACCATAAACGAGCATGTTATTGCTAAGGCAATTAACAAGCGGCGTCTAGATGCTTGGTGCGTAGTAATATCTGTCATGAAGAAGTGAAAAACCTATTCGCTGTATAAAGAAATGATATAAAGTAGCAATTGTAATACGAGAAGCACTTAAACGCACTAAAAACTTAGGTACTTAGCCCTTTTTGAAAGTTATTTGCGCGATTCATAAGTTAAAAAGAGTTCAACCTACAGAAGAAAGTAAAGCGTTAACAACGAAATAGTTAACGCTTATGACAATGACAAATCACACCTTAAATTGGCTCACTAAATCTTTAAGGTGCTGTGCACGCGATAATAAGCTTTGCGTGCCACGTTGTTGTTGCTCTGCGTTATCATGAATTTGTGTTGCACTGTCTGAAATATCATGTGCCGACTGATTGATATGTTCAACGACTGTGCCCTGCTCCTCAGTCGCAGCAGCAACTTGATGATTACCTTGACTAATAACTTCAAACTTTTGCTGGATAGATTGCAACGCAGATACTGCAATATGTGTCAGCTCAGTCACCTTTTGACTACTTTGAGTACCTTCAGCTATCGCTTCTTGTGATTGCAATGAAGAACTTTGTAAACGTGATACCTGCTCTCTTATTTCTGATGTCGACTTTTGCGTACGTTGTGCAAGTGAACGCACTTCATCTGCAACAACAGCAAAACCACGCCCTTGTTCACCTGCTCTGGCGGCTTCTATAGCAGCATTGAGCGCCAACAGATTAGTTTGTTCCGAAATAGCATTGATCACTTCAACAACTGAGTTAATTTCTGCAGCCTGATTGGCAAATTCGCCGATACTCTTATCAACCGTGAGCAGAATGTCGTTAAGTTCATTCATAGTTTGAGCGGTCGCAGCCATGCTTTGATTCGTTGCAACGGTTTCTTTTACGGCCTCTTCGGTGTCGTTAGCAGTACGATGGGCGATATCAGACACTTCATTGATCGTTTGTCCCATTTCTGTGATAGCTGTCGCAACTTGATCGGTCTGTGCTCGTTGGTCATCAGTTGCGGTAAATGTCTTGTTTGCAAAACTTGCTAGCTCATCAATGCCTTCACGCATGGCTTGCTCTGTAACACTGATTTCATCAACGAGCTCAGCGACTTTGCCTATAATTGCGTTAAATCCCTTAGCAAGATGACCCAATTCGTTATCAACGCTATCGTCCAAACGCTTTGTTAAGTCACCACCGTGGCCGGCCATACCGAGCAGTTCGTCTCCCACACCGCGTATTTTCTTACTTAACCAATTCGCAAAATACAGAGTCAGTACCAAAAAGATAACAGCAAGCACAACGCTAACAACAATAGATATCCAAACAACCTTATTAATTGCACTGGAAATCTCTTGCTTTGGCTGTATCGCAACTAAGGTCAAACCTGTCCCCTCAATTGGCATAACCCCAGCGTAAACATCTTCACCACTTAGTTCTACTTGCGATAATATAAAACCATCATGTTGGTTTTTCATTAGCTGCTGCAATGTGCTCAATGAACTTACCTCTGAAACTGGTTTGCCAATGTAGGCATCATTTGCATGGGCAATAATGCGCTTACTATCGTCAATTAAAAATAAGTAACCTTGCTCGCCTATTTTGCGCGACGTGACAATACTAGAAATATCTGAAATATCATATCCAAGCCCAGCAACACCAAGACGTTGCCCTGCTATTTCAACCAAAGTATTTACATATAGAGTCAGGTGTCCACCTTGTTCACTGACATCTAATGCGAGCGCTTGGCGTTTATCTGAGCGGATGAAATCAAAAAACCAACTGTCTCTTGGCTCACTTTGTGAGATTGATTTAAAAAAGCCATCTTGTGTGTAATAACTCATCGAGTTTTTACTCACCCAAAACACCGATGATGCCCCACTCTTTTTTTGTAAATCAGCAAAGTAAGCCATTACGCGTTGATGGATAGGCGAGTTTTTCTCACCTTCGGTCATCCACGTATGCAGAATTTGGTTTCCTGCCAATGATTTTGAAACAGAGATGGGGTATCGCATTTGTGCATCAATTTCAGCAGCAACTTTACCCACAGCATCTGGCAGAAGCTGTTGTTCAGTTTGTTGATAATAAAGCCCTGAAAATTGGCTGGTGTTGATTAAAGCACTAACCACAGTGACAACAAATAGTGCAATTAATACAAAACTAATAAAAATAGTCCGCAGCGATAGATTTCGCATGTGGCAAACCTCATACTTTAATGGTGGATTTTTAGGTTAGAGGCCATCCTTGCGTCTTATTTGCAATTTTAGATAACAAGTCAATGTTAAGCAATTGCAATTTAAGCTTTTATTATTGTTTTAAGTTAAATGACTATCAAACTCAAGCACACCATTAACAGATTCCACGCTGCTTCTCTCCTACTCTAAAAGTCTCACTAAATTAACGCTGATTGTCGTAAATACTTTGACTCTAAGGTTCGGTGATTATTGTTATTTTTTGTTTATATGCTTTAGGTGACATGCCGTACCAGCGATTAAATGCATGATGAAATGCACTAACCTCAGAATAGCCACACAAAAAAGCAATTTCTGTTAGTGATAAGTCTGTTTCGCTTATAAGCGAAGTACTTTTTTGTTGTCGAAGTTTGGTTAATTCTTGACTAAAAGTCGTGCCTTCTTTTGCAAGGCGCCTTTGCAGCGTTTTCTCGCTCACATTTAGTGCGTGCGCCATTACACTGCAACTAACTTGTCCTTGGGTTAAATGCTCTTCCAGTAAAATGCGCAAAATATCTGTGACTTTGGTTTGTGTTGTGATTTTAATTTGACCTGACACAACTGACTGGCTTTCTACTAATTCACTAAAAAATAAGCTATGGGTTTTAGCGCCATATTCAATTGGGCAGTTAAAATGTTCATTAATTTCGGCATTAGGCTCTTTACGTTGTAAATAAACTCGACTTGGACACCAGTCCTTTCCCTTTACTGTTCGCGCTATTTTTAAACAAAATGCCATTGGCGCTTCATAGCTAAGTAAGGACATATCGCGTTCACCATCGTTAAAGTTAAATCGCAACTCATACTCGTTACCATGATCAATTAACGACACATTATGGGTATCTCCCATCAGTTTTTGATAGCGTAAAATCAGTCGAAATGCACTCAGCAAATGTGTTGCTTGAATGATGGCCATACCAACGACAGGAATAGCACGTACATTCATATTACTGCCTACATACAACCCCAAGTGCGTATCGGGCAATAAAGCTTGTGCTTGTTTCCAAAGTGTACTGACATTAGCCTGTGGATACCGTGCTGTTTGACTGCTCAAATCGGCTAAGGGAATATTAGCTTGTGCAAATAACTCATTAATCGGCAAACCTTGCCACTTAAATGACTCAGCCATAGCCCTAAGCCACCAGCTTGATAGGGTGCGCATACTTGTCCTACAAAAACAATTTAATGACCCATATTATCAAGTAAAATAATAAATAAAAGCCTATTGTTTACCTGTAATTAACAAAGGAGACAACAATATGGGCACTGTAGCAAGTAAACGCGAGTTCGCGAGCTTTAAAGAGTTTTACCCCTACTACTTACAAGAACACAAAAATAAAGTCTGTCGTCGCTTACATTTCTTTGGCAGTTGGTTAGTTTTGGCAATTTTGTTTGCCGCTATTTATCAACAGCAATATAGCTGGCTAATTTTATGCCCACTTGTGGGTTATGGCTTTGCTTGGGTGGGGCATTTCTTTTTTGAGAAAAATCGCCCAGCGACCTTTACGCACCCATTTTATAGCTTCATAGGCGATTGGGTGATGTTTAAAGACATTATTATTCGTAAAGTGCCATTTTAGGAAGCTATCATGACCATAAAAAACACAGTATCAGAGCAAGAATGGCAAGCCCGTGTTGAGCTTGCTGCCGCATATCGATTGGTTGCATTGTATGGCTGGGATGATTTGATTTTTACCCATATTTCTATGCGTGTACCAGACACTGAAAACGAATTTTTGATCAATCCTTACGGCATGATGTTTCACGAAATCACTGCATCTAGTCTTATCAAGGTAGACCAACAATGTAATAAGCTGCACGACAGTGAATACCCGGTCAACCCTGCGGGATTTAATATTCACAGTTGCATTCATATGGCGCGCAATGATGCCCATTGCGTTATTCATACTCATTCACTAAATGGCACAGCTGTGTCGGCTAATAAAGATGGTTTACTGCCAATTTCACAACAGGCTGTTGTGGTGCATTCAGGGTTAAGTTATCACGACTATGAAGGCATTGCGCTAAACCCCGCTGAGCAAGACCGATTAGTTAATGATTTAGGTAGTAACAACTTTTTAATGCTGCGCAATCATGGCCTATTAACAGTAGGTAAAACTGTTGCTGATGCATTTTTATTTATGTACGTATTTGAAGCAGCGTGTGCTGTGCAAACCCGTACGTCACAAAACACCGAGCAACTCGTGCAAGTGCCAAGCGCTATCATTGATGGGATTAAAGGACAAACAGAAATAGCAACTAAAGGGCTAGGTGGTGCAATCGCATGGCCTGCGTTACTGCGTTTATTGGACAATAAGAGCCCCGGATATGATCAATAAGGATTTCCTATGCAAGTAGATATCATGACTAAAGTAGTGCTGCCTTTAGCACTATTTATCATCATGTTTGGCATGGGCTTAGGGCTTAAAAAGAAAGACTTTGGGGCTTTGTTTATCAGCCCCAAAGCGCTCAGTATCGGTCTAAGCTGCCAACTGTTATTACTGCCTTGTGTGGCGTTTCTACTAGCTGTAAGTTTTAACTTACCAGCAGAGCTGGCGATAGGCTTGATTTTAGTAGCCTGTTGTCCAGGAGGAGTGACCTCTAATTTATACACATACTTATTTAAGGGTGATGTTGCCCTTTCAATTAGTTTAACAACAATAGCAACCTTTATATCGCCATTTACGCTGCCAATAATTATGCATTTTGCAATGGAAATGTTTAGCGTTCCAGGACACGAATTCCAGTTACCTATCGTAAAAACAATTGTGCAAATGTTAGTCATCACCCTACTACCAGTGAGTTTGGGAATGCTGTTTAATCATTATCGCTCACACATAAGTAAAAAACTTGAGCCTCTTACTCGCAGTTTTTCTAGTATTTTTTTAATCGTTATTGTCATTGCAATAATTCATAAAAATTCAGAGCAAATGATTGGCTTCTTCGCCAGTAGCGGTATCGCAACATTCACACTAAACGTGAGTACCTTATTACTTGGACTCTTAATTGCTAAAATGTCGGGGTTATCAAACAAACAACAAATGAGTATTGCCGTAGAGGTTGGCTTGCAAAATGGCACACTGGCGATTTTAATTGCCAGCACTTTAATGAATAACCCTACAATTGCTATTCCAGGGGCAACTTACAGCTTATTTATGTTCGTAACGGGGTATGCTTTTTGTGCTCTATTCAAGTTACAAAATAACAGACAAGCGCTACAACTTATTAAAGACAAGCCATAACAATCACACCTATTTCTGACCAAAAAAAACAACCTTAAAACTAAAGCATGCCAAGGACTTACTTGGCGCTTTTTACATTTGTAATCGTTCTTGTACATCGGCTTTTTTTGGGTCAATATCTCTGTATGGCTGTTTTTATAGGGACATAGTGTGGCCAAATATAACGATACTCAATTACCAATTCATACCGCCGAGTTAAAGCTAGCGCTCGACAACTTACCTGCGTATGTGTACATCAAAGATGATTACTCACGATATGTTTATGCAAACAAATTAACGTTAAACCTATTAGCATGTAATGAATCAGAGCTGCTTTTTAAAACCGATATGGATCTATTTCCGCAAAGTACTGCAGAAAAACTATTAAACATCGATGCGCGTGTTCTTAGTGGAGAGCGCACTCGTGAAGAAATTGAACTTACTTTATCAAAAGGAGAGAAAAGTATTTTCTGGGAGGTAAAATCCCCCATCTTTTCCGATTCGGATCCTAATAAAGTCATTGGCATACTGGGAATTTCAACCGATATAACCGAACGAAAAGAACTTGAACAACAACTCCTATACGATGCCTCCACAGACCCATTAACCGATTTATTAAACCGACGTTATTTCTTCCTTCGCCTTGCTCTCGCGCTACAATTGAGTAAAAGCAAGCAAACTTACGGCGCTGTTATCTTTATCGACCTCAATAAGTTTAAAAAGCTAAATGATATGTATGGCCATAATGTTGGCGACGACTACTTAATAGAAATTTCAAAGCGAATGAAAACCACTATGCGTGATAACGACTGTATAGCGCGTCTAGGAGGAGATGAATTTGTTATTCTTTTAGAAGGACTTGGACGTGAAGAGCAACATGCAAAAGATAATGCGCGTAGAGTTGCCCATAAGATCCAATCAGCAATAGAGGTCGAATTTAGACACCCTCATGTTACGTATTATGGTTCGGCTAGTGTTGGGGTTACCATGTTTTATGGTAATACCAAAAGTGCTGAAGAAGTCGTTGCTCAAGCTGATCAAAGCATGTATCTAATAAAACACTCTCTTAACAAACGGATTGATTGCTAGCCTATTAGCAAAAAGAGCTTAGCTAGAGATGTGTAATGAATAGCATAAACCATAAACACCACCTCATTAATGCAATAAGGTGGTGTTACTCGCTAATTTTTATCTAGTTATAGGCCCAGATGACAGAGTTTTTCATAGTGCCATGTTTTGCTTTTACCCGTTTGTGACTCCAGGCCAACACCGGCATTTTGCTGTAATGAAAAAACGTTCATTTACCAAAGCTTTACATACTTCTTTTTAAAAAATGGGATCTATTAACTGTATTTTTTATATTGCAAAATGATGGCAGCACTTATCCTGTAGTGATAATCTCAATATTTGGTAAAAACATTAACCGTATCTAAGGAAAGTACATGGATCCAGTATCACAAATTCTCGACTTACTTTTGAATGTCGAAACCTTTATTCTTATTTTTGTATTAGTGCTACTAAAAAGCAGCGTTAAATTCGTGCCACAAAACCGCGCTTGGCTTATAGAGCGATTTGGTAAATATCATTCAACCAAAGAAGCGGGCTTAAACTTTATTGTGCCATTTATCGACCGTATTGCAGCAGATCGAAGTTTAAAAGAGCAAGCACAAGATGTGCCTTCTCAGTCAGCTATCACTAAAGATAATATCTCACTTATCGTCGATGGCGTACTGTATTTCCGAGTACTTGATCCTTATAAAGCAACCTATGGTGTTGATGATTATGTATTTGCCGTTACTCAGCTATCGCAAACAACCATGCGTTCAGAGCTTGGTAAAATGGAGCTAGATAAAACCTTTGAAGAACGTGACATGTTAAACACCAACATAGTTAGTGCTATTAACCAGGCTTCTGAGCCATGGGGTATTCAAGTTTTACGTTACGAGATTAAAGACATTGTGCCGCCTAATTCTGTAATGGAAGCCATGGAAGCACAAATGAAAGCAGAGCGTGTAAAGCGTGCACAAATTTTAGAATCTGAAGGCGACCGTCAGTCAGCTATCAATGTGGCAGAGGGTAAAAAGCAAGCACAAGTCCTTGCTGCAGAGGCTGAAAAAGCAGAGCAAATCTTACGCGCTGAAGGTGAAGCAAAAGCAATTATCGCCGTTGCAGAAGCACAAGCCGATGCACTTCGTAAAGTCGGTGAAGCCGCTGACACTGAACAAGGTCAAAAAGCAATTCAACTCGACCTTGCGACTAAAGCCATTGCCGCTAAAGAAGCGATAGCTCGTGAATCATCAGTAGTTTTATTACCTGAGAGTGGCACTGATGCAAGCTCGCTGGTTGCTCAAGGTATGTCTATTATTAATTCTTTAAATAAGAAACAACAAAATTAGGTGAAGCGATGGCGTTTTTAGATACCCATTTAGCCGAAGCATTAATGATTTTAGGTGTTATCGCGCTAATCGTTGAGGTTGCCGTACTGGGTATGAGCACCTACGTATTATTGTTTTTAGGCTTATCTTTATTTGCCAGTGGCTTACTTATGAATATAGAGCTACTTGCAAGTACTTACACCACGGCACTTTGGAGTAATATTGTGTTTACTCTTGGTTTTGCGGTCGTGCTGTGGCGTCCCCTAAAACGCATGCAAGATAAAACAGAGACTCAGCCTGTTCACAGTGACTTTGCTGAACTTACCTTTGTTGTAAATGCAGATGTTGATGACCAAGGTTTAACCACACACCAATATTCGGGCATTCAGTGGCAACTAAAAAGCCACTCCCCCATTGCGGCTGGGAGCACTGTAAAAGTCACCGAAAAACAAGTCGGTGTACTTTGGGTTGAAGCTATTTAACTCGCTTAGAGTCAAAACTCTATTTAATTTTGTAACCGTGTTTGTTATGGTTAGTAGCAATCACGGTTATAAGCAAGGTAGCAGTAATGAATAATAACAAGGCACTCGTTGTAGAAGGCGGCGCTATGCGCGGTATTTTCGCCACAGGTGTGCTTGATACGTTTATTAAAGAAAGCTACCAACCTTTCAAGCAATGCTATGGTGTTTCAGCAGGAGCCACCAACATCGCAGCTTATTTATGTGCTCAATATAAACGTAACCATGCGGTGATCACAGATTACTCGTGTCGACCTGAGTTCATTAATTATGTTCGCTTTTTAAAAGGCGGTCACCTGTTTGATTTAGACTGGCTATGGCAAGAAACCATTCGAGATATTCGCCTTGATTTAGACACCTTCGAAAAACAAGCGAGTGAGTTTTATATCGTTGCAACCAATATTAAAACAGGTAACGCTGAGTATTTAAAAGCAACTGCTGAACTTATTGAAGAGCAATTGAAAGCCTCATGTGCACTACCAATTGCATACCGCCAATACCCACAGATCAACAGTATGCAATTAACAGATGGTGGTGTAGCCGATTCTATTCCTATTCGTAAAGCTTACGAAATGGGTAATAAGGAAATTACAGTTATTTTGTCTCAGCCGATTGGCTATCGAAAAAAACCATCGAAAGCACCTTGGCTAGTTAAACGACTTTACAAAGAAACACCCGCGCTTGCTAAGGCATCCATCTTACGAGCAGAAAACTATAATCAAAGCATTGACTTTGTTATGAATCCACCGAGTGACTGTAAAGTTAACATCATCGCTCCTCCTCCTGATTTTGCTGTAGGTCGAACAACAAAGTCTTACGCTAAGTTATCAGCAGGATATGAAATGGGTATTACGGCAGGAAAACAGTTTTTAAGCAATTTAGCTTAATAGCTAATCGCGTATAGAAACGAATTTTTGCAATACACACCCCAAATTATTGCAAAAACTTGCTTAAATAATATTCTCTATTAGTTTTAATACTAAGTCCTTACAAACATTCTAATGCTCATGTTAAATAACTACACCGTTCGTACGCGATTAGCCATCTTGGCTTTGTTACCGGTTACAGTTTTTGTGATCACCTCTATTTTTACAATGTCTATAATGTCGAGCATGGTAAAAGGCATCGACAGTCTTTACGACGATAGAGTCATCCCGCTTGAGCAAATAAAAACAGTATCGGACAATTATGCCGTTAGCATTGTCGATTTGTTTCATAAATACCGTGCTGAGCAAATTTCAAAAAATGATTTTCTTGCTGCGGTTGAAAACGCAAAGGGTGTTGCCGACAACAAATGGAAAAGCTATTTAGGCACCAAGCTCACCAATGAAGAGCAACGCTTAGTTAATATCGTGGAAAAAAACCTTGCTGTGGTAGAAAGCGAACTCAGCGCGTTTTTAACCCAAGTTAAAAGTGACCAACTTAAAGTAGTGCCTAACGAGGTGTTCGTAAAAAATCTTTACGATGTGTTTGACCCACTCAGCGAAAGCTATCAAGGGTTGATAAACCTTCAAATCAATGAAGCTAATAAGTTTAAACTTGCATCTGAAAAAGATTTTAAACAAGTCACTATAGCCATGAGCGCATCCATCAGTATTTTAATAATCATCTTATTATTTATTGCATTTGTCATTTATCGCTCTATTCATAACCCTCTGTTATCATTAAGTAAAACTATTGGTTCTATCTCTAAAAGTGCTGACCTACGGCTCAGAGCAGAAACTTATGGTAACGATGAAATAGCTCAAGCAGCCACTCATTTCAACGCGATGATGAAGCGAATACACGACCTAGTAAATGATGTAACTAATGCAACATTGACCTTATCTTCAGCAGCAGAGCAAATGAACTCAATTAGTGATCAAGTAGCAAGCACTGCCACAGAGCAAGAGCACCAATCAGCAATGATTGCCACCGCAATTACGCAAATGAGTAGCGCGATTGAGCAAGTGGCCGCAAATGCGCTTTCAACCTCAGAAAAAGCCACCCACACAGATAAAACAGCTAAACTTGGCCAGCAATCGGTGCAAGAAAACATTGATGCAATAAACCGCTTATCGCAAATAGTTAATGCAAATACACAACTTATCAATGAGTTAAATACACAAACAACTGATATAAACCAAGTTGTGATGATGATCCAAGGAGTCGCTGAACAAACTAATTTATTAGCTCTTAACGCGGCGATTGAAGCAGCTCGTGCGGGAGAATCAGGTCGTGGTTTTGCAGTAGTGGCTGATGAAGTCAGACAGCTTGCACATAACACCCAAAAAGCGACCGCTAATATCAATGAAATGATAACTAAACTACAAGCAATGGCACAGCAAGCAGTCACCGCCATGGGTAATGCAGATGACAGTGCCAAACAAAGTGTTGAGTACGCTGAGCGCTCATCACAATTACTCACTGAAATCACTCAAGAAATGGCACTTATTGCCGATATGAACAACCAAGTATCCACCGCAACAGATGAGCAAACGACTGTTGCAAACGAGCTAAGTTGTAATATTAATGAGTTTAGTAGCAGCATTTCACTGGTTAGCGAAAGTTCACAACAAAATGCACAAGCCAGCCAAGAATTGGCTTCTTTGGCTTCGCGTTTACAACAGCAGGTGCATGTTTTCAAAGTATAAATGCAGAGACTCAAATAAATGAATAGAACAATATTTATTTTATTGATGGTATTCGCGCTATTCATTAAACAGAGCTTTGGTCAAGAGCAAATTGTTATTCAACTTGCAAAACCGAGCTATACCGACGCGGTAAAAAATCAATACATCCACGATATTCTCATTAAAAGCTTCGCCGCAATGGGCGTAGACGCTGTATTAATGAACAACGCCAAGCCAATGAATGATAAACGCATTATTGAACAACTTAGTCATAATAAAACAATTACCTTAGCTTGGCTGTCTTTCCCTTATAAGCAACCCACTTCATTAGTTAACACCACAATTCCTTTATACAAGGGTTTGCACGGTAAGCGTTTGCTTATTATTCGTGCTGATGACCAAGCAAAGTTCAGTGCAATAAAAAGCCTTGATCAATTAAAACCATTAATTGCATTACAGCAGCAAAGTTGGTCTGATTATACGGTGCTAAGAGACAATGACTTAACCGTTAATGGCGAGCTTGATTATCCTGGCATGATCAAAGCTCTAGAGACAGGTTTTGCCGATTACTTTCCACGCTCAGTACTGGCTATTGGCACTGAACTCAATAGACTCAAACAGTTCAATTTTATCATTGCACCAGACATTATGCTGCGATATCCCAGCGACTATTACTTTTACTTAAGCAAAGAGAATCAACACATTAGGGATTTGCTAGAACAAGGTATGCAAAAGCTAAAGCAATCAGGTGAACTTGAGCGGCTCTATTTGCAATATTTTGGTGATGTTGAAAAACAATACTCTTTAAATCAACGCCACACCATAACGCTAAAGAACAAGGAGTAAGCATGCTAAAAGCAGTGCTAATTATCATCATGGCATTGGCTATTTTTGCCATGGGTTTTATGGCTGGGGTTTACAGTTTGCCTATTTTAACGGAGCAACCAGCGCCCGATGTTGCTATTTTGAAGCAGCATCAAGATAGAGCTCAGTTTAGTGCCGCGTTTAAGCCGGACCTTAAAGGCTCAGATCGCCTTCATTATGGTGATGGAATGGTCTATCTAACAAGTGATGCTATTTCTATGCAAGGTACTTTATCACCTGGACCTGACTATCAAGTTTACTTATCGCGCAATTTTGTTGATAACGAAGCTGATTTTTTAGCACAAAAAGGCACCATGCAACGTGTTGCAGGAGTACGTTCATTCAATGGCTTTAAATTAGTTGTTCCACAAGGTATTGATGTCAGCGATTACAATACAGTGGTTATTTGGTGTGAAAGTTTCGAGGAATTTATTACTGCAGCACAGTATCAATAGCTGGATTAATAAAAACAAAGCCGCCTTTGGAGAGGGCGGCTTTAAAGCGGCAGCTATGGGTGTGAGCTGCCTAATCAAGAGTCGCTAATTAAGCTGCATCTTCAGTGCTTTGTACCTCTTCGCTGTGGCGAATTAAGTAATCAAATGCACCTAAACTGGCCGTCGCACCACTGCCCATTGCAATAATGATTTGCTTGAACGGCGTTGTCGTTGCATCACCTGCCGCGTAAACACCCGGTAATGATGTTGCACCTTTGCTATCAATTTCGATTTCACCAAAGCGAGTTAGTGATAACCCAGAATCTTTTAACCATTCAGTGTTTGGCACCAAGCCGATTTGCACAAAGATACCTGCAAGCTCAAGTGATTTTTCATCGCCAGAGATGCGGTCAATATAGCTTAAGCCTGTTACTCGTTTACCATCACCAACAACTTCTGTCGTTTGCGCATTTTTGATAATCGTAATGTTGTTTAAGCTATTTGCTTTACGAATAAGGACTTCATCAGCGCGTAAGGTATCAGCAAACTCAAGCACGGTGACATGCTCAACAATGTTTGCAAGGTCGATTGCAGCTTCAATACCTGAATTACCACCACCGATAACCGCTACCGCTTTGCCTTTAAATAACGGACCATCACAGTGAGGACAGTAAGCAACGCCATGACCGCGATACTCTTTCTCACCCGGTACGTTCATTTCGCGCCAGCGGGCACCGGTTGCTAATACCACTGACTTAGCATTTAAAACCGCGCCATTTTCTAGCGTGATTTGATAATTACCTTGCTTAGTAAGTGATGCCGCACGTTGGTTTTGCATAACATCAACGTCGTATTCTTTTACATGCTCTTCAAGTTGAGCAACTAATTTAGGACCTTCGGTCGCTTTAACTGAAATAAAGTTTTCAATTGCTAAAGTATCTGAAACCTGACCACCAAAACGCTCTGCAACCACGCCCGTGTTTAAGCCTTTACGTGCTGAGTAAATTGCCGCAGAAGCCCCTGCCGGACCACCACCAACAACAAGTACATCGAATAACTCTTTGTCGTTTAGTGCTTCGGCTTGGCGTGCAGCCGCTTTGGTATCTACTTTATTTAAGATATCAGTCAGATTAACTGCACCTTGACTAAACAGCTCGCCATTTAAATACACCGCTGGCACCGCTAGAATATTGCGCTCATTCACTTCGTCTTGGAACAAGGCACCATCAATCATAGTGGCCGTAATGTTTTTATTGTGTGCTGCCATTAAGTTAAGTGCTTGCACTACTTGAGGGCAGGTTTGACAACTTAATGAAATATACACTTCAAAGTTAAGCGGCCCAGGTAATGATTTAATTTGTTCAATTTCACTCTGTGATGCCTTACTTGGATGACCACCTGTGTGAAGAAGTGCAAGGATCAAGCTGGTGAATTCGTGGCCCATAGGCACACCCGCAAATGTAATTTGCGTGTTGTTAATAGGTGAAGATACCACCATAGACGGACGTCGTACGTCTTGGTTAGGGTTATCTCGCACCGAGAATTTGTCGCTTAACGATGCTAAATCGTTTGCTAAGTTTTTAAGTTCTGTTGATTTATTGCTGTCATCCAAGGCGATAAGCAGCTCAACAGGGCTGGTAATAGAAGCAAAGTGGCTTGTTAATTGGTTTTTGATATTCGTATCTAACATGGCTTAGCCCTTGAGTTCAGAATAAATAATCTAGAAAAATTTTGGGTATAACTGCCCACCACCCGCTAATGTGCTTAATGTGAGTTGTGATGGGCAATTAAGGTTGCATTGGGATAGCAAAGCAAAGCTTTGCTATTGTTTAATGCCGTGGCAAATTAGATTTTGCCAACTAGGTCTAATGAAGGAGCAAGTGTCTCTTCACCTGGCTGCCATGATGCAGGACATACTTCACCGTCGTGGTTAGCAATGTACTGTGCAGCTTGTACTTTACGTACTAACTCTTTCGCGCTACGGCCGATACCTAGGTCGTGAGTTTCGATTACTTTGATTTCGCCTTCAGGGTTCATTACGAATGTACCGCGAAGTGCAAGACCTTCATCTTCAATCATCACACCGAAGTTACGTGTAATACGACCTGTTGGGTCACCAATCATTGGGAATTTGATTTTACCAATTGTCTCAGACGTATCGTGCCATGCTTTGTGAGTGAAGTGCGTGTCGGTTGATACTGAGTAAACTTCAACACCCATTTCTTGTAGTTGCTCGTAGTAGTCTGCAACATCACCAAGCTCAGTCGGACATACAAAAGTAAAATCTGCTGGGTAGAAGAAGAAGATTGACCACTTACCTAGCACGTCTTTTTCTGTTAGTTCTACAAAGTCACCATTGTGGTAAGCTGTTGCATTGAATGGTTGTAGTTTTGTGTTAATTAATGAAGTGCTCATAGTATTCCTCATTGATGTATTTAAAAAAGTTTAATTAACGCAGCCTTGCGTCTGCTTGATTAATACAATAGAGGTGTGAGCGATTAAAATAAAATTGATTGTTTAGATTAAATTGATTTGTTTTTTAGATTGAACTACAAATAACCCGTAATAAATATAAAGCCCTCAATAGCTTACTGCAATTAAGGGCTTTGCTTCAGGGAATTAAATTATTTACTAAAGCCGTATAAGCTCTTAGGTTTAATGTAGTTAGGCTCAATTCCTTGCTCTTTTGCAGCTGCTAACATCACTTGCTCAATCCAACCTGCATCCATAATGTTCATATAGTTGCCATCATGATCAAAATTGATGTTAGATCCCATAACCACCATAAAGGTATCTGTCACTTCAGTGTTGTCTTCAGGTACTTGAAATTGATGAATCGAACCGCCTGGCTCAAATAAATAGCTGCCCGCTACTTGTAAATCATCTGGATATTCAGTGTAGTGCCAACTTCCCGCTAACGTATATAAGTGCACAACACCAGTATGAAAATGTTTTGGTAAAACCGTACCTGGTTCAAATAAAACACGCAAAACCCATACTCCATTTTCAGAATCCAGCATCAGTGGGTAGATATGCACGCCCGGTAAGGCGTTTTTGATTAGCTTTTCATCATTGGTATGAATTGTCAGTAAGAAATCTTGATGGTTAATAATATCTGGTAATGCCATGTGTGTGCCCTCTTTTCAATTGCTTTCAATAAGTTAACTAGTTGTCTTTAATTTGCTTCTACGGTATTAGTGCGTAGCTCTTCTTTACAAAGCCCTTGCTCATATGCCCACTGCAACGCATGTTGCATACCTTGCTGTAAGGTAAATTCAGGTTGATAGCCAAAAACACGGTGCGCTTTTTCACTACTATATGCCGCACTTTTTCGGCTTAGCATGCGCATAGTTGATGGATTGATATCGGTGGTTTTACCAAAAAGGTGATAACACCACTCTATAAAGCCCGTTAGTTTTAGCACTAAGGACAAGTTCACAACTGTGACGTGCTTTTTCCCTTGTGCTTGCGCTAAATAATTAAAATAAGTTTGATTAGTTACTTGCTCTGGGCCCGATAGATTAAAAATCTCACCATTTGCCCCCTCGCTCATGGCACTTTGATAAATGCCTCTCACTAAATCATCAATATAAACAGGGCCGAACATGCCCTGTGGCACCATAAACGTGCCTTTGGCGATTTCTTGCAATGGGTAAGCTATCCAAGGCTTTGAACCAGGGCCATAAACATCGCCAGGACGAATTATTGTTACATTGAGTTTTTTACTGGCGTGATAGCTTAGCGCTAAATGTTCACTCATCATTTTTGAGTCGTTATAGGCTCGACCATCAGGTAACAAAGGCGCGTCTTCTTTAATATCTGTTTGCCAATTACTGCCATAAATGGCAGTCGACGAAATATGAATAAAACGCCTTACTGTGTTTGCTGCGACCGCTGCATCAAGTAAGTTTTTCGTCCAGCCTACATTCGCCTGCCATGTTTGCTTGTAACTAAACGCATTTGAAACAATTGCCGCAGTATGAATAACCAAATCACAGTCATTCAATAATGAACGCCAGCCAGCAGGCTCATTCAAGTTACCTGCTACAATATTGAATTCTTTACAGGGCGTTAAATCAACGCCGCATACATCGACTCCATTCGCTTTAAAGTAGCGCGCCAGCGTGCGGCCAATAAAGCCATTACCACCACTTATAAAAACTTTTGAGTAGTTCATTGTGTGTTCCTCTAAGCACGTTACAGCCTCAATTGCATTTAGCAGGCCATTTGGTTAATACATTGTTAAACTTTAATGACCTGTATTACTTTACTTTTTACGCAAAATTTTTTACTTTTTACGCCAACGCACTAAAAAAGAGCAAACTATGCCTCGCAAAACACACACACCTGACCTAATTAGAGCATCTGCTTTACATGGCTATGTCGAACTGATTGAAAGTAAATTAGTAAACCCAGATGCACTATTAGAGCGCGTAGGCTTAGACAGAAAACAACTCATTGAGCCCAATAATTTTGTGCAATATCAGCAGCTCATTGAGTTACTAGAAATCACAGCGAAAGAATTAAATCTGCCCTATTTCGGCCTAGAGCTAGGTCGCTGGCAAAGTCTCAACATCTTAGGTTCGGTTGGTTATTTGATGGGTAACTGCGAGACTCTTGAAATGGCGTTAAAAAACTTAACCAAGTACTATCATATTCATCAAAATAGTGCTGATCTGTTGCTCGAAAGTGGCCAAGACTTTGTAAAACTGTCTTTTTTAGTGCGCAGTAGTTTAAAAGTCGGTGTATATCACGGAGCAGATCTAGCTCTGAGTGTTGGGGTTAATCTTTTAAAACAATTAACCGATGACCAAATAAAACTTCACCGCCTAGAACTGCCTCACAGCTGTGATGCAAACACCAGTGTATACCGCCAAGCCCTTGGTCAAATACCAGTATTTAACTGTGCTCATACCGCATTAGTGTTTGAGAAAAAATACCTAAAGTTGGCCATTAAGAACTCAGATAAGCAGTTGTTTTCTATTCTTAGTCAACAACTTGGACACCCGAATGAGTCTAAACGCGAAAATATTTGTGAACATGTTGAAGTGCTTATAAAACAATATCTACTTCATGAACAATTTGGTGTTAATTTAATCGCTGAAAAGCTATCAATGAGTGCACGAAGTCTACAGCGACATTTAGCCCAGTATGACACAACATTTCGCGAACTCGTTGATGAGGTTCGTTGCAATTTAGCTCACCAATATTTAACTGAATCAAGCCTAAGCTTATCAAACATTTCAGATATCTTAAGCTTTTCTAATTACAGCGAATTTACCCGAGCATTCAAACGCTGGTATGGCATGCCACCAAAAGACTATCGTAAGTCACATTGATTATAATGGCGCAAAAAGCTAAAAACAGGTCGTATAAAGTTAATTAATTGGTTAACAATTTATATATATTGACTAGCTAGTTTCGCTAATCAGTGGTCGAGTAATGTTAAGAAGAGTGTTTATTACCGGTAGTAATAGTGGTATTGGGTTCGAATTAGCAAAGCAATATATTCGTCGTGGTGATGATGTTGCGTTATTCGACAAGCAATTTAGCGATATAACAAAGCAAACCTTGTGTAGCCTTGCACACAGCAATCAATATATAGAATTTTTTGCCACCCATATCTGCGATATTGAAGGGTTACAAATCCAAGTAAATAATGCAATTGCCGCTATTGGTAAACCTGAATTGGCAATTTATTGTGACCGTTCGGATGAAATAACCAACAGTGATCACGCTCTTGCACTACGAAACGTTGCCACAGTTATAAGCCCAGAACTGGCGATGAATAGCCACCTTGCATTAATGGTTCCTGTTACAAATAAAGCTCAAGTTTCACCAGAACCAAGTGTATTGATACTTGCAAAGGAACTACGCCAAACGTTTAAGCCAAACAAAATTAAACTCAGCTTGATGTGTTTCAACAAAGCACATAACGCCTCAGAAAATGCTGCTGACACAGCTAAGCAAATAGTAAAAAGCTTAGATAAACAAAAACGAATGGTGATCCTTGGCTTACAATCTAAACTAACTTATGTCATGAGCCATTATTTACCTAATTGGGTTATGGACTCTGTAATGGATCGCCTCATCAAACAACAACTAATAAGAACAACACGCTAAGGAACAACCATGAACACACATGATAACCTCACGCAATTGATAGACCAAACATGTCAAACCTATGCAGAACTCCCAGCCTATAATAGTGCGGGTAAAACACTTACTTATTCACAAATCGAACAGCAATCTCGTTACTTAGCTCAGTGGTTTCAACAGCAAAGTAACCTTAAGGTTGGCGACCGAATCGCGATCCAATTGCCTAATATAGTTGACTACCCTGTCGTTACTTATGCTGCATTTCGTGCCGGATTAATCGTTGTTAATACCAATCCGCTTTACACTGCTCGTGAAATGCTTCATCAGTTCAATGACGCAGGCGTAAATGCCATCGTAATACTGGACGCACTAACCGATAAACTAGCCACTATCATTAGTCAAACCTCCATAGAAAAAGTGATTGTTACTTCAGCGGTGGGTGAACCTTCACTGCAACCCGGCCAATTGTCATTACCTGAACTCATTCACCAAGGGGAAAAACTCGCTCCACTTAAACCACACCAAGCAAGCCGTGATGATATTGCCGTTTTGCAATATACGGGGGGAACAACAGGAGTTGCTAAAGCTGCAATGCTTAGTCATGGCAATATCTTAGCTAATGCCGAGCAAATGAATGAACGCTTTGACGAAATTTTAACCCCTGGCCAAGAAACGGGTATTTGTCCGCTTCCGCTTTATCATATTTACGCCTTTACGGTGAATATGGTTGGCCTATTCGCAATGGGGCAATTTAATGTACTTATCCCAAATCCTCGTGATTTAGATGCCTTAGTAAAGCAAATTGAACCATTTGAAATTAATTACTTTTCAGGCATTAACACCTTATTTATTGGCTTGTGTATGCATCCAGGTTTTAAAGCCCTGAATTTTTCAAACCTAAAAATGACAGTCTCAGGGGGCGCAGCTCTAACACACGCAGCTGCTGATGCATGGATGAGCACCACAGGTTGTACAATCACAGAAGGCTATGGCTTATCAGAAACCTCGCCAGTTGCGACGTTAAACGACTTTAAAAAAGAAGAGATTGGCAGTATTGGCCGCCCACTCTCAAACACCACTGTGGAAATTTGGGATGAAAACGATGAGCCTGTTGCTGACGGTGAGTCTGGCGAAATTGTTGTTAAAGGCCCGCAAGTGATGATGGGCTACTGGCAGCGCCAAGATGAAACCGATAAATCTATGAAACGAGGTTTTTTCAAAACCGGTGATGTGGGTCTGAAGCTACCAAGTGGTAATTATAAAATTGTAGACCGTTTAAAAGACATGATTATTGTCTCTGGCTTTAACGTGTACCCTAACGAAGTTGAAAACGTACTTTGTCAGCACCCTGCTATCTGCGAAGCGGCCGTTATTGGTGCAAAAGATGAAAAAACCGGTGAGCGTGTCTGTGCCTACATTACTTTAAAAGAGCAGATTGATGAGCAACAGGTGAGTGACTATTGCCGCGAAAACTTAAGTGCTTATAAAGTACCTAAATCAATCATTTTTATGGAACAATTGCCTAAATCGACGGTTGGCAAAATTCTACGTCGAGAGTTACGCCAATAATAAAGCGATCGTTTTAGCCGCCTAACTGGTATAAAATAACTACGAGTTATTTTATACCAGTTAGGCGGCTTTAAGGTCATTATGGAAAAGTTTATTAATCACATTCAACTTGGTTACTTAGGTTTACTACCGTTTTTAGGCTGCGTAGGCTGGCCACTTATTGCAGGAAGTAATGCCGTCAACTTAGACTTTTTCACTTTTTATAGCATCGCTATTTTAGCCTTTATGGCTGGTAACTTATGGCATGCAGGCCAGCAAACGCATGCTGATGCTATAAAAGCGATTATTCCTATCTTACCGATTGGCTTTTTAAGCTTTTTACCAGCAACTTGGACACTGGCTTGGCTCGCAGCAAGTTTTTGGTTAGTGCTGTTATTTGAAAAAAGCTCACCACAGTGGCAAACCTATCACGTTGATTATCAAAAAATGCGTTTTGTTTTAACGTCAGTGGTGTTTGTATGCCACATCTTTGTAATTGGCATCAGCATCTATCCTGAGTAGCCCTTTAGGCCGGTTTGCGGTAACATCCGCGGCTCAGTTTCTTAAGGACTTGCTATGATAGATCAATTGCGCGCCAAACTAGACCTACTCGGCGAAAATTACGTTGAAAAAGGCGCTCACTTTAAAATTAAAGTGATTCCCTTTTTTTGTGCTATCCACATTAAAAAAGATCACAAAAACCAAGGTACTTTAAAGATATATTCTAATCAGTTGATTGAAATATTTTTAGCCACCATGTTTTTGCTTTTCGGTTTAATGCTCTTTGACACCGACGCAGGGTTTACGCACGGTCCTATCCATATCGTTATTGCCGTTTTGATTAGCTTTAACTTGATCTTTAAACAAATTGCCATTGAAGGGCTAAAAACTCGTTTAGCGCTTTGCCCAAAAACTGCAGTTGAAACAGCGCCAGAACAAGGCAAATAACGACATGTTTTTAGACCCAAGTTGGCGCATTTTGACGGTAGGCGATGGTGATTTGTCATTTTCGCACGCCATAGCTCGTCATATAAAACCAACCAAGCTTGTTGCTTCGACTTATGATGATGCAAACACTATTGAGCAAAAATATGCCAACAATGCACTAAGCGCATTGCAACAACTAAATGTAGCTACACTCACTGAATTTGATGTAACAAAGCCAGACTCGTGGCTGCGCTTAGTCGATGCACGTTTCGATGTAGTTATTTTTCAATTTCCACTTATACCCGCATTCAAAGGTGAGGCAGCATTTAAAGCAAATACCCAACAAGGTGGTATGAATGTTTTAAACCGTGCCTTGTTGCATCGCTATCTAGACTACGCAAGCCAATTTGCATTAGATAAAAACGGCCCGATGCTGTGTTACATAACCTCTAAAGATGTAAAACCGTATCGCGAATGGAATATTGAAGGCAGCTTAAATCAGGGGCTAAACTGCCATTATTTAGGCCAAATGCCATTCGATATTAATTTATTCCCAGGCTATAAAATTCGCAATGTTGACCGTGATAAACATGTAAAAGACACCAGTGGCATTACCTATGTATTTAGCGAAAAAACTGATAACAACATTACTACTAAGCTGACTTTACCCGCTTATTTAGGTGATAAACACTGTGCATTATGTCGCGTTGGCCCTTATATGGCCCAAGAAGACGAAGACAAACATTTGTTAAGCAAAAAGCACAAACAGATGGAAAAATTTGAACAGGATTGGCAAGCATGGCTTGCACAAAACAACGAGGAGTAACCATGAACTTTGTGATTGTAGGTACCAATTTTATAAGCGACACGCTTTTGAGCGCAGCCAAACAAATTGAACAATTCTCCTTGTATGGCGTTTGCTCTCGAGAGCAGCAAACAGGTGAGTCTTTCCTTGCAAAGCACGACATGACAGACGCTAAAGTGTTTACCAATATTGAACAAGTATGCCAAGACCCTCTGGTAGATGCCGTCTACATTGCGGCACCAAATAGCTTACACAAAGACTATGCTGTTATGTGTTTAAAAGCGGGTAAACACGTTTTAGGTGAAAAGCCTTCGGCAGCAAACAGCGTAGAGCTTGAGCTGATTATCGAAGCAGCTAAAGAAAATCAACGCTTATACATGGAAGCGATGATGACCACGCATTTACCAAACTTTGCTCGCTTAAAAAGTGCCCTCACTAAAATTGGCGTACCTCGCAAATATATTGGTCAATATAGTCAGTACTCATCACGTTACGATAAGTATAAAAATGGTGAGCGCCCAAATACTTTTTTACCGGAGTTTGCTAACGGCGCATTAGTCGATTTAGGTATTTATCCGCTGTATATTTTACTCGCTTTATGGGGCGCGCCTCAGAGTGTGAAAGCCAGTGGTGTGTTACTTGAAACCGGTGTTGATGGCGCCGGCGATGTATTATTAAATTATGCCGATAAACAAGCAGTAATAAGCTACTCTAAAATCTCACAAGGCGATAATTTTACTGAAATTCAAGGTGAAAAAGGCCGTATTCGTATCGAAGCTGTCTCTTTATTAAAGCGTATGCAATATATTGGTAACGATGGCACGGTCGAAGAACTCTCTGAGCCATTTGATGAACACTTTATGCGCCATGAAGTAAGCCACTTTATTCAAGCGGCCAATGCAGGACAAATTGAGTCATCAGTTAATACCCATGCACTTTCAAAGCAAGTCATGGCAGTGCTTGATGAAGCGCGAAGTCAGCTTGGTGTTGTGTATCCTGCAGATAAAAGCTAATAGCGTTTAAGGGCAACTATTCTAGTTGCCCTAACAAACTCAAAATTCCATTCTTAGTAATATCTCTTGCTTGCATAGCAACACTAACACTCGCTTGCTGAACAATATCTAGAGATACTTTTTCTGCCATTACTTTTGCAAAATCAGTATCTTCAATTCGCTGATTTGCTGAGCTTAGCATCGACGATTGATTAGATTGATTGCGCATAGTTGACTCAATAGCGTTCATTTTTGCACCGATTTCAGCTCTAAATCCCCCGATTCGCGACAATGCAGTGTCGATTCTGGCAATTGCATTTTGAGCCAAGTCTTCGCTGCTTATAGTAATGCCGTCAATCGTTAAAGAGCCAGCACTGGCATCTATATCATCAAATATAATATAACCATCTTCGCCGACCGCTTGGTCTGTTGATGTTACCATCATTGGACCATCACTTGATTCAGCAGATGATGAATTTAAACTCCCCAAAGAATCCCAACTGGCAGTAATTCGAAACATCCCCGAGCCAATCACAGTAAGAAGCAGCGGCTCGGTTACATTATCAATGAATATTTCTTCATTTGAACTTCCTGAGCTTGGGTTACCATTCCCCGAGTAGGTAAAGTTCATTCCGTTAATTGTTTGACTATTTACAGCTGGGAAATTAAAACCTCCCCCCGTAAATAAATTGCCATTGCTATATGTTTCTGTTCCTTGGTAACCATTTGCTGGAGTAAATAGATTTGCTTCAATTCTAGATTGCACAGACGATAAATCTTGCCCCACTAAATGCTCGCCAGTTTGGGTAAATAGATTTAAATCATCATTCGCACCATTATCATTTATTTGAATTCTAACGTTCGTTGAACCTGCAGGTATTAGGCCTAAAGAAACATCCCCTGATCTCATTCCTTGCTGAACATTATTAGAAAACACCTCATTCAATACAGGTACATTATCTAAATTCGTCTCTTGCTCAGGCTTAGACATTAATGGTTTTTTACCAAAAATTTCTGTATTGGCTACAACGCTGTTTATATGATCTCGTAACTGTGAAAACTCTTCATTTAACGCTTCTCTATCGATATCTGTATTTGAGCCATTTGCGGCTTGAAGGGCTAAAGTTCGCATGCGTTGAAGCGAGTCTGTTAGCTCGGATAACCCAGCATCTGCCACTTGCCCATAGCTGATCCCATCTTGTAAATTTCTAAGCGTTTGCTGCTTTACTGCTATTTGCGTTGTTAATCGATGGCTTATTTGTAGGCCTGCAGCGTCATCTTTAGCAGAGTTTATACGCTTTCCAGAAGCTAACTTCTCATAGGTTGAGGTGATAGATTGCGTATTTTGCAGTAAATTTGGCGTTCGTAGTCGTGGCGAATTGATCGTCAACATTTTGTCTTCCTTGGCAAAAAGGCTAGACACAGCAAAACTCATACCATTTTATTAATAATTAAGACTTTTAACTTTCCTTAAATTAACCTTTTTAATAAATAATCATTTGTAACAATATTTTTTGCGGTTGCAGGTTATTGCACTATGTTTAAATCATGCATTATTTAATTTGTGAGAATTAGCCTTGTCTATACGATTTTTATTAAGAGCGGTTTTTGCGGCTACCATTACCCTTGCAACCGGCCTACTCCTCATAATTTTATTTCTACAATCAGGACAAGAAGAAAGTATGGAGTCGGCGCAACAGCGTTATGAACTAAGCCACCTTGCTAAGTTTTCATCTTCAAATTCGATTCACCTTACAGAACTTGCTCGTCAACATGTTGTAACCTTAGACCCTCGCTATAAAGTGGAATACCAAAATCTTGTTGATCAAATTCAAGGAAAAGCTGCTTGGCTTAATGGCGAAAAGAAAAGTTATGTACAGCGCTTAAGAGCTTTTAATGTGGCTGCTGATGATTTAGCTCTCTTGCAAAAATCCAACGACTTATCACTCAAACTAGTCGAAACAGAAGAAAAAGCCTTTAGCCTAGTCAGTGATTTGCTTGGTCGTGATACAAATAACTTAACCGTAAGCGAACATAAAAGATGGGTGCAAGCTATCGAGCTTTTAACCAACGCGGCTTACATGGCAGAAGTTGAGAAAATTCAGCAACCTGTACAAGCATTTTTAAGTTCAATTGAGAAAAAAAGTGCCGCAGAAGTAAAAAGTAATCATGACCGTGTGGTCACCTTAAGTTTAACTAGCACCGTTTTAGTGCTGACCATTATAGCTACCTTGATAGTGTGTTACTGGCAATTAGAGAAAAAAGTGATTAAAGCAACCCATGCCTTAATTGATGAAGCTAAGCGTATATCTGAAGGTGATTTATCTTGTTATATTGACCATAAAGCTGATGACGAAATAGGTCAGCTTGCGAGCACCTTTAACGTTATGGTTGATAAGCTTTCCCAGCTTCTTAAAGAAATTCATGATCATTCAGAGCAGGCCCAAGTAGCAGCAAAAAGCCTCGATGAAATTTCACGACAGGCCAAAACGTTGAATGATATTCAAAGCCAAGCAATTGAAGTGATTTCAAGCTCTGTCTATGAAAACTCAACGGCCGTTAAAGAAGTTTCACAAAACTGTGCAGAAGCAGCAAACAGTGCGACCTCTGCCAATCAAAAAACCAAAGAAGGTTTGCAAGTTGTACAACAAGGAGTGAGCTCTGTTGAGTCAGTGGCCGATACCTTAACCAAATCACTAACAGACCTTAACCAACTGGAAGTCTCAGTGAATGAAGTAACTGCTATTTTAAGTGTTATAAGTAACATTGCTGAACAAACTAATTTACTGGCACTTAATGCCGCAATCGAAGCTGCAAGAGCCGGTGAACAAGGGCGAGGGTTTGCAGTTGTTGCTGATGAAGTAAGAACTTTGGCTAGTCGTACGCAAAGCTCTACTCTTGAGATCCAAGATAAAATTAACTCGTTACAAACGGCAACCAATGCTGTGACGCAAAGGATCCGCGCAAGTGATACGCAAATAAAAGAGGCGGTGGTAAATTCAGAAAAAGTGGGCCATATGCTTGATGAAATTAGCGTGCAAGCAAAAGCTATTTCGGATGCTAATATGACCATTGCTTCTGCATCTGAGCAGCAATCTCAAGTGACCGAAGAAATAGCCCAACGCTTAAACGAAGTACAAGACACCAGCCGAAAATCACAGCAACAAACGCAAAGCATATCGGATTCATCGAGTAAACTGGCTAGCTTGGCAAATAATTTAAACAAGCAGATAAATCGTTTTAAATTGAGCTAGTCGCTGAGTAAACCAGCGACTAGCGTTTAGTTTAAAATCGGTAAGTAACAGATGCACCGATTGTTTGTGGGTTTACAACTGCCACATAGCCTTGTGGGTAGCGACCACTGACAGGTTCTTGTGAGGTATACGCCTCTTCATCTAAGGCATTGTTGATGAAGGCACTTATCAACCATTGTTCAGTATCGTAAGTCATCGATAAACGCGTAATGGTGTAATCACCTGCAACGCGCTCTTCTGTATTTGTTAAGTCACCATAAAATTCATCAACATAATTGGCACTTAAATTCACTTTTAGACTATCGGTAAACCAATGCGACAGACCTAAACTCGCCGTTAACTCCGGTGCAGAGTTTAAATCATTGCCGACGGCATCAGGAAAGGCTGATGATTCATCAATTTTAGTTTTCAATAAACCAAAGCCACCATGTAACTGCCACTGATCGCCCAGCATGCTGTAGGCTTCTACTTCTAAACCATAGCTATGAGCATCTTCAATATTAGTGATTTTACGCTCTGAGCTTAGCGCTTGATAACCGTTAAAGTTATTGTAAAACACATTAGCGCTGATATTTATGTCACCATTATTGATTACGCTGCGTGAACCAATTTCATAAGTATTAACGGTTTCTTCATCGTAGTAGTAATAATCTTCAGCAGTAAAATCAAGTGCGCCGCCCCCCGCATTGTAACCACGACGAGCACTGGCAAATAACGTTGTTTCGTCGCTAATATCATATTGAATCGCGAGCTTTGGTAAACGCAGTGTGTGTGAATTATCAAGTTGCTCAACGAGCATATCACCACGAAATGCCATATTGAAATTACGTAATTGTTCTTCACGCTCAATGCGCAGACCCGCTGTTAACGTTAATTCGCGGCTTAAGTTAAAGCTTGTTTCACCATAAACTGCGGTCGATTTACTGCTATCGTCGCCGTAATAATTGGTTGCTCCGACACTTTCAAAGTCTTGGTCACGGTCAAAATAAGCAAGACCAACAAAGCCTGAGTAAAAATCATTGCTTAAACCAAAGTTCAATTTGGTATCGACAGTGATGTTACTTTCATCCATTGATACGTCAGATTCTGCGCTTTCAAGTGGCTCGTATGCTTCAAAGCCCCATTTGTAATCCATATAAGCAACTAAAACATCTAACGAAAAATCATCGTTAATTTTGTAATCAACATTCACTTGCGTGGTGTCAGACTCAGTATCCATAATGCGTTGATATAGGGGCTCATAATCAAATGGCTCATCCGCTAAAAAGTACTTACGACCCGAATTACCTTCTTCACTGTAAGTTGAATAGGTTAGCTGTACAGCAAGATCTTCGCTTGGTGTGTAAAGTAATTTAGCACGTGTGCTACTGGTATTTAACTTGTTTAATTCACGATCAGTTGGGTTTGTTTCGTATACCGGTGGATTTGAAAATGTTTCGCCATCAACGTACTGAGTTGATAAACGAAATGCTAATACATCTTCAACTAACGCACCGGACACAACTGCGGCAGTATCTAGGTAGCTATCTTGGTTACGATAACCAACGCGCACAGCCCCTTCAAATTCTTGAGTAGGTGCTTTAGTTGTCATGTAAACGGCACCCGCAATACTATTACGACCATTACTGGTTGATTGCGGCCCTCGGTAAACTTCAATTTGTTCTACATCCCACAGACCCGTATCACCGGTTAAATCTGCAACAAACGGTTGGCTTACACCATCGATTAAGGTTGAAACACGGGCTTTGGAACCACCACTAAATGAGTTAAAACCTGTTGCACCACCATTACCTGACACGCCTCGCATATCTGGTACCGAGCCCGTTAACACAACGACGTTCGCCATTTCTGACAGCGCTTCAGATATAGAAGCAAGTTGACCGTTTTCTAGTAAAGACTTATCAACAACCGCCACTGACGACATGGTCTCTTTAAGTGACTTCTCTGTTTTTTCACCTGTAACAACAATGGTATCCATTGATTTTCGACTGCTTTGGTCGTCATCGGCCCATGCTGAGCCTTGTGTAACAAGTAATGATGCAAGCATAACTTTGGTGAGTGAATTAAGTTTAAATGCAGTAGCCAATGTCCTTTCCCCGTAAGAGATTATTAGAATTAAACAAATTGAGTTTGATAAAAAAGCGCTAGGAAATTAACACAAGCTTAATGATATTGCAATTGAGTTTAGTTATCATTTACAATTAGATTTAACGTCAACTACAACTATAATCTTATGCTCATTTTTACCGTTACCCTGCTTATCGTTTTTGCTGTCATTACTGTGTACTGCACTAGAAAACAGCAGCGATTCTTAAAAAAACCTATTAAAAAACAATGGCGATTACTTTCGATTGCGTTAATCGTTTGCGCATTAATACTTGCCTTGCAACAATACTCAGTCACAGCGGCCGTGTTCTATATCATTTTTAGTTTGATGCTAATGTTGATGCTGATCCCTTTTATTAGCCTGCTGAAAAGAAAAGGATAATTCATGACAAGCTCATCTAAACGCCAACCAACTTGGTTAGGGAAAACCCTAGCGGGTGCATTTTTAGGGCTAGCCCTCTCATTTATTTTCGTTGCATTTTTTGCTTGGTATGGCCCAGGAGGCATTGATGCTCGCGATAAAGTGCAATTTAACATGTGGATGATCACGCCTGTTTGGCTAACCATTTTTAGTTTTAGTTATTTATTCAACTCAGCAAAGCAAGCGTGGCTTGTGCTTGGCAGCTTAACTGTGCTGCTTTATGGCGTGTTTTTTATGCTAAGGAGTGCATCATGAAAATCAGATCGGATATTCTTCGCACCTATCAAGGTGTACATACATGGACTGGCATAATTGCAGGTTTAGTGCTGTTTATTGGTTTTTATGCGGGCAGTTTGACCATGTTCAAACACGAAATACAGCAATGGGCAGCACCTATTCAAGCCCCTAAAATCACCAGCTCTAATTATGACTACCAAACGCTGGTAGATACGGTAATTAATGAACATGGCGCACAACTTGCTAAAGGCTTTAATCTTGATTTACATACCCAAGATGCACCTCTTTCGTGGTATATCAAAGGCAATGCCCGAGGTATGGAGCTTGATAAACAACTCAACTTCGCACACCTAAATGCTGATGGCACTTTAAACGTCAGCGCACAAACCGAAAATGAACTTGCCGATTTAGTTGATTATTTACACCGTACAGCAGGCTTTATAGGCGAAATTGGTCATGACCAATCAGGAGTCTATATTCTTGGTATTGCCTGTATTTTGTATTTTTTAGCTTTGGTCTCAGGAGTGATTATTTTACTGCCGACATTAGTTAAAACCTTTTTTGCACTGCGAAAAGAAAAAGGACCTAGTCGATTCTGGCTCGATAGCCATAACCTTGTCGGTATAGCGAGTTTACCGTTTCATTTAGTCATTGCTTTTACCGTAGTAGTGTTTGCATTTCATGACTTTATTTATGGTGGTTTAGCGCAATTTTATGATGGCAAGCCACTGTTTCAGCGCCCTACGCCTGCCGCGCAAAGTTTTCATATTGAGAACTTACCACGCATTGATGAACAAGTATTTGCAGCGAAAAACTATGCCCCCGGCTATGAGCCAATCCATATTCGCTATAGTAATTTAAATTCAGCATCACCTTCTGCGGTGTTTATGATGAGTAACAATAATGCGGTAGTGCGCGGACCAGATACTGATTACCTATTCATGAACCCGTACACACTAGAAGTGGTAAACTCAAGCTACCCGCAAGGCGAAGGTGCAGTGTGGGGTAACATGGTTGCCAGTATTTTCTCACTCCATTTTGGCACCTATGGGGGAGACTGGGGTCGTTGGGGCTACTTCGTTATGGGGTTACTTGGCGCCTTCTTATTCTATTCAGGTAATTTACTGTGGATAGACAAACGCTTTAAAAAAGATGCTAATAAACGCAGTACCTTGTTTATGGCAAAACTCACCATTGGCGTTTGTTTCGGGTCGATGATTGCCGTTGCCTTCACACTCGTTGCTGCCAAATGGCTACCTACATTTGTTAGCAACACAAACTACGCCACCCTATACAGTTACTACGCCGCTTTTTTTGCTTTTGTGATTTATTGCTTTTTAAAACCTGTAAAAAAGGCGACCATTGTTGGGCTTTATTTGCTTGCAGGCCTATGTGCATTAATGGTGCTCTCAACCTTACTGAAACTTGCTTTAAGTAACGTTAATTCGCTTTTTTACACAAGCTATATGGTTGATATTGTCGCTGCTATTTTTGCCGCTTTGTTCTTTAACATGGCCAAACGCCAGCAGCAAAAGCAGGCCACGCAAACCATCATGCCGGCCTTTCAACAAGCAAACCAAATTTAAGCATTTTGAACACGGGTATCAAAGCAATTTGATACCCGCTATTTTGCTTTATCGATAATCCATGTCCATTTAACGAAAAACGTTTCTTATAAACTAAAACATCAGTAAAATCGCCGCAAACTTAAGCTCTTAATAATTCATAAGGACAGTGATGCAACGCACCATCCCACCGTTTTTTGTTGCTGTTATATGCGTACTTCTTGCAATGGTTACCATTCAATCGGGAGCCTCTGTTGCAAAGCAATTATTTCCTGTAATAGGCCCTGAGGGAACCACTGCCCTACGCTTGGGTTTTTCAGCTGCCATTTTGTGCCTTGTGTTTAAACCTTGGCGCGCGCTTCCGCCAATGGGTCAACGCATGCCGATTATCATCTATGGTCTGAGCTTAGGTGGTATGAACATTCTATTTTATTACGCAATTGAGCGTATCCCTTTAGGAATAGGTGTTGCGCTGGAGTTTACCGGTCCCCTTGCAGTTGCTTTACTTTCGTCACGTAAAAAGCGCGATTTATTCTGGGTAGCCTGTGCCATTGCAGGCATTATTTTATTATTACCTGATATGAAAGGCGAAGACAGCCTCGACCCCGTGGGTGTGATTCTAGCCCTTGCGGCTGGTGCCTGTTGGGCGTTTTATATTTTGTTCGGCAAAAAAACAGGTAACCAAGGCTCTGGCGGGATGACGGTTGCTATGGGGATGAGCGTTGCCGCGATTGTACTTGTACCTTATGGCGCAGCTTCACAAGGCGCAGCACTCTTGAGCTGGGAAGTTCTGCCGCTTGGTATTTTAGTTGCCATCATGTCAAGTGCGCTGCCATACACTTTAGAGATGGTTGCGCTGCGTAATATGCCAGCACAAGGCTTTAGCATCATGATGAGCCTAGAACCTGCCATTGCTGCACTTGCTGGATTTATTATTTTAGCTGAGTTGCTTAGTGTATGGCAGTGGTTAGCGATTTTATTGGTTATCACGGCTTCTGTTGGCAGCTCAATGTCTCACTCATCGGAGGAGGATCAGAAAAGTCAGAAATGTGATTGATTGACTCTAAAAGAGCCTGTTTTTAATAGTAAAGGATTAATTTCAAGACTTAAAAACAGCTTTTCTCGGCATTCGTAAAGTTACTGTTCTCACTATAATGCTCATTATTAATACAAGGCTCACCTTTTTGCTTTGTATCCTAATGTACTAACTAGTGGAATATACGAATGTCTAAGAAAAATAACTTGTTATTATCGACCCTTGCTGTTGCTGGTGTTATGACAGCAAGCAATGCAACTGCAAATAGCTGTCAGGGCGAGTTGTTTGCGATGAATTCAGGCCGAGGCGAACTTGGCATTATGTTTAGCCTAGACGAACAAAATAAAACAGCTAAAGCCGATTCAATCGCTAAATTTAGCTCATCGGCTATTGCTTATGATGAAACAACAAACCGAACTTATTATGTTTCATCACCTATTCCACTAGAGTACAAAGTTGATACCTCTCACCTTAATATTAGTGAAGAGCAATCATCACAATTGCCAATCCAAGGCGAAAAGTTTAAATATAGTCGTTTAGCGTATTTAGACCATGCTACAGGTGAGCATGTTTCTGTTGGCAGAACGAGTTCTGTTATTGGTTTAACCTATGATCCTCAAACTGACTCATTAATTGCAGTTAGTTATTCTAAGCTACTAAAAATTGATAAAAATACAGGTAGTACAACTGAGCTTGCAGACTTTAGTGATGTTGAAGGCTTAAGCCGAGCTGATTTAGTTATCAAAAATGGCGAACTTTTCCTGATCACTGCGACATCGGTTTACAGTGTTGATCAAAGCAATTATCAATACACAAAGCTTGCTGAACACAACTTAGTAAATGTTGGTGGTGCAACACTGAGTCAAAAAGGTGATATTATCATCAGTCGCTCAGTTATCAATGACCATGGTGACAAAAACGAATCAAAACTTTATAAATTAAGCCCATACACGGGTAAATCATGTTTTGTTGCAAGCTTGCCTGTACGTATCAATGATTTAACGACTAATACGCAAAATACGACGGAATGTTACACCCAAGCGCCTTGTTTAATCGAGAACGAAGGTATCGCTTATTATTCAGAAAAAGTGATGGACCAATTGGGTGCTAAATGGAAGTCATTCGACTTTGCTGACCAATATTTTACAGCACCGGCTATCTTCACATCGGCGCCTACTAATAATGATCCTAATGGTGGAGCACTAAGATTAACCAATGTAAGCGACAATAGCTATGCTGTCTCATTTCAAAAATGGCAATACATCAAAGATGCGCATAAAGATGTTGAGTCGTTTGACTTTCTAGCAATGGATGAAGGCCGTTACACTATGAATGATGGCACTATTGTTGAGGTTGGCAGCTTTATGTTAAGTGGCACGAGAGAATATAAAGCTGTTGAGTTCAAAGACTCATTTGCAAAACAGCCATATTTGTTTTTACAAGTACAGACTTTCAATGGAAGCCATACCGTTTATACGCGCGCTGCTAACCTAACAAGCACTGGATTTGATGCAGCATTTTACGAGCAAGAAAGCTTGAATGAAGGACACTTTGCTGAGCGTGTTTCGTACCTTGCTATTTTACCTGGCTCTGGTACATCTGGAACGCTAGAGACTATTGCAGGCTACAAAGAATACAGTCTTCACGAAGCTAATATCGATCATAGTGGTGGCCAGATTGGTAATCACTTCTATATGCTTCAAGAAGAGCAATCTCTTGATTCAGAAGTCCTTCACTCTAGAGAGCGTGTGGTTGTAATGGATATTGAAGAGGTAAGTCTTGCCCAAACTGTAACGCTAATAGGTCATGATACGTATTCTCTGCGAAGAAAGTAAAATACCCCGAATTTAAGGCGCCAACTGGCGCCTTTTTTGTGTTTACTTCATTTGAATTTCATTAATTGGCATTAAAGCTTAATTATTTTTAAAAATAACACCTTTCACTACTAGCTTTAAAATTAGCTTATTTATAGCTTTATAGGCGTCCCAGCTAAAGCAATCGAGGTTCAATTGCAGAGAGCAACTAAGCAACAAATTTTTTCCTAATATTACTCAGGTTTAATTACCTAAAAACCTTTCTCTTAATTAGCCGAATTAATATAAGCACCTCAAAAGCATTTCAAAAAACTAATTTTTAAACTTATTTGTATTAACATACCACCATTTGCGATGAATGGTGATGATAGTTATTATCATTTGTGATAACTTACCCGCAAATAGTTTCCTTATCAAACACAAAAACCCTAAAAACCAGCTAAATAACACGCGGAGATAAAAATGAAATTCACTCAGTTGCCTGTTGCAACCGCTATTCTTTATGCACTTTACCCTCAAATCAGTTTTGCGGAGCAAACAGCTGACGTAGAAGCTAATCTCGAAAAAATCGAAATTGTTGGCATACGTCAAAACCGTATTAGTGAAGGCGCAACAGGTTTAGCATTAGAAATTGATGAAACGCCGCAATCAATCAGTGTGATCTCTGCTGAGCAGCTAAAAAATTATTCCGCTTTTAACATTAATGATGCTTTACGCTTAGCCCCGGGTATCAATGTTGAAGAATGGGAAACGAACCGTACCAACTATACATCGCGTGGTTTTGAAATTAAGAATACACAAATCGATGGAGTTGGCTTACCGAATGACTGGGGTATCGTTACCGGCGCAATGGAAGCATATGGCTACGAAAAAATTGAAGTTGTTCGTGGTGCTAATGGCTTACTTACTGGTGTAGGTAATGCATCGGGTACCCTTAACTATGTACGCAAACGCCCTAAAAACGAAAACGGCGGCGAAATCGGTGTCTCTATTGGCTCATGGGATTTTAAACGTTTACAAGCTGACTACTCACTATTATTAACCGAATCAGGTAGTTGGGCTGCTCGCTTTGTGGCTGCCGCAGAAGATAAAGAATCATATCTGGATGGCCTTGAGAACAATCGCGAGTTTTTCTCTGCAGTGGTAGATGGTCAGCTTACTGATAACTCAACGGTTACTATGGGTTACTCATATCAAGACGCTGATACCGATGGCAATACTTGGGGCGGCCTTGTTTATAACTACACAGATGGTACGCAAGCTAAATGGGATGTCAGCGACACAACCACCCAAGAGTGGACAATGTGGGACACCATTAACACCTCTGCATTTGTTGAATACAACTATGTTTTTGCAAACGCATGGCAGCTTCAAGCGAGCTACAACTTCCGTGGTTTTGAAGAGCAAGACAAACTATTTTATGCCAGTGGCAGCATTGATAAAGACACCAATCTTGGCCTAAGTGGTTGGCCGGGTCGTTATGATAGCGAAGTGGATGCTGATTTATTTGAAATCAAAGCATTTGGTGCCTTTGAATTGTTTGGAAAAGAGCACCAAGCAAGCTTTGGGGTAAGCCACGCTAAAAGTGATGATGTGATGTATCAACACCCGTTTGATTTTGCAAATACACCGGCTTATGGACCAACGCCTGCGTTCCCATACGATTTAGATGCGATCCCAGAACCTGATTGGTTAACACCGGTTCTGTATTCAGATATTGAACAAAAGCTAACCCGTTACTTTGGCTCGGCTCAGTTAAATATTACTGATAAATTATTTACCGTGGTTGGTTTTAACGCTATTGAGTTTGAACGCTCAGGCATGAATGCTGGTGCATCTATCGATAATGATGAGAGCGAGACAAGCCCATATATCGGTTTTACCTATAAGTTAAACGACGATTTAAACTTATATGCCAGTTACTCAGATATTTATCAGCCACAAGAACAAGCTGATTACAACGGCCAATATTTAGCACCTACCAAAGGCACTAACTTTGAAACTGGTGTTAAGGCTTCTTGGTTTGATGATGCCCTTATGACAACATTTGCTTATTTTACTGCAGAGCAAGATAACTTTGCGCAATATGCGGGCCTCACTGAAGATGGTATTTATTACTATGAAGGCGTGTCTATTGAGTCAGAAGGCTATGAATTTGAAGTCACAGGTAAAATCACCGACGCTATGAATATCGTCGCATCTTACACACATATTGATGTAACAGATGAAAATGGTGATGACACTAATAAATGGGCACCTCGCGATGTTGTCGGTGTAACAGTAGATTATGCGTTAACAGATGCAGTGGTTGTTGGTTTAAATGGTCGTTGGCAATCTAAAATTGAAAGCACTGATTACAATGTTAAGCAAGGTAGCTACGCGCTGCTAAACGCCTTCGCGCGTTGGAATATTAATGACCAAGTTGCAGTACAGGCAAACGTTAATAATATTACTGATGAGCAGTACATTAATAGCTTACAAACCGTGGGTTATTATGGCGCGCCAACAAACGGTAGCCTCACTCTTACGTATAAGTTTTAAACGCTGTTTAGAAAAAGTGTCGCCCGGTTGGGCGACACACATCTATTAATTAGGGCAATTACCTAATTCATAATACCCAGCACTGGTTTGCGCTAAGGTACTGGTATAAAAGGTATTATAAAGACCTAAATTATCACCTGAGCCCACCGCATAGGCGTAAGAGCCATTGGTGGTTGCGCGGTTTGCTTGCACATGTGCATAGTTGCTTGAAGTGGTTTCGCTGCATTGGTAATCACCATTCGGTGTTGAGTCACACGCATCACCCACACCATCTGCATCACTATCTATCTGATCACTATTGGCCACCAGCGGGCAGTTATCTAGGCTATCACTGACACCATCGCTGTCAGAGTCACTCGTTTCACCATCTGGAGTGCTGTCACACACATTACCAATCCCGTCATTATCGTTATCAGCTTGATCAGCATTTGCTACATTCGGGCAATTATCTGCGCCGTCGAGCACACCGTCGTTGTCTGCGTCATTACTAGGTTCTGTGGTGGTTTTGCATGCTTGTAATGGCCCTGCACAACTTGAATCATCATCAGCAATCCACTGACATTGATTGGTACCCGCTGAATACTCGCGCATAGTAAATGCAGCGGTTCCAAACGCTAAATAACAGGCAGAATAACCTTCGCCCCAGCTAATATGGCCTTCGTTGATATGAAGATTGTAATCGCCTGTCACGCCAGCATCGATGACAAAACTAATGCTATCTGTTGATGTCAGCAAAGTATCATCGCTCGCGGTGATCACTGCGGTATTATTGCCACCAGCCAAATTGCATTGCTCAGCAAAGTACTCAAGCCCATTTACTGTAGCCGTCACATCACCATTGCTAAAACTTACCACAACGCTACTTAAGTTTTGATTATCATCAATCACCGTGCCGGTTACTGAAGCGCACTGCCCGTTTACACTTGCCGCAGTATCACTCAGTACCGGTGCTGTTGCCGCAGGCTCTGGTCCAACGCGTACCGTAAGATTAGCTTCATCACCTTGTTTCGCTTCATTATCTGTGGCACTGACACGCACTTCATAAAGTCCATCGCTGAGTGCACTTGTCACCCCGCTAAAAGTATTATTCGCATCGACTTGCACGTTCAGTGACTCAATTAAGCTTGCCGCGCCACCGGCTAGGCTATACACGTTAATATCAACATTCGTTACACTGCCTTCTGGGTCGATTGCACTGCCTGTAATGGTGAGCTGGTTATTACTGTCTGTGGCAGTTAAATTACTAATTTCTGGGCCTGCATTACGATCAACTCGTTTATTATTAGCCGCAAAGTACTCACCGAGATAGGTTGCAAAATTAATGCTGTTTGCCGCAACATAATCGCCAGACGCACCTTGCCCGCCCGACCACGAATGATCCAAATTATTAAACCACAGCATAGCAACCCGATTGTCTTGCCAAAGTGACAGCTCAGCGGTACGCGTTGCATCATCACTTATTGTCGTCGTGCCTGAAAGTTGATTAACCCCATAAAGCGCAGCAAAGCCATCTGCGTTTTGCTGGTTATAACAGGTATTGACTGTGGTATCGGCAGTGCCGTGACCTATTGCCGCTATTTGTGTCGCAAAATGATCTTTATAACTGCCAGCATAGCTTTCACAGCGGGATACAAAGGTGTTTTCAGACACTGTTTCACAAGTCGAAATTGCCCCATTTGAACTTGTGCCGATGGTCGGCCCGGCGCTTGGTGCAACCCCGGCAAATACATCAGGCGCTACACAAGCCGTTTGTGCAGCCATTGCCGCCCCAGATGATAAACCTGCAATGTACACTTGTTTAGGGTCAATATTTCGCGCCGCATCACCACTTAATGTATTGGCTAAATTAATCAGATTTTTATAATCGCCAGAGCTGCGATTGATTGCTCCTTGCCAATATGACCAGCAGCTATAGCCTGCTTTATTCATAGCATCAGGAACGGCTATTACCATGCCATGGGCTTCGGCTGCATCTTCAAGATTCGCAGTTAAGTAGTTATTAATGGGTTGTACGCAGCCATGTAATACCAGCATCAAAGAATGGCCATTGCCTATGCTTGATTGCGTATCAGGAGTGTAAATATGAACATTATTAAAACCACCAATGCTGACATTTTGCTGCCAACTCCCTGCAAAACTTGGCTGCGAGAAAATAGCAGCACAGAGCACTGCGAGCGGAGTAAACGACGCTGATTTTCGTTTACATAATTGTGTTACTTTTTGCATATATCACCTTTATAGTTGTTATCATTGTTGTCTGTCAGTTGATGACTAACCCAATGTAGTAGAACTATTTAAAAAGCGAACTATAACTATAGTGTTATACGACCATTAAAAAACAACCCAAAAGTAGCACAACTCAATTTATTGTTATTTTTGAAATTAAAGTCAATTATATTAACAAAGCCAACATAACTCGTTGGCTTTGCTTTTGCTAATGAAGAGCTTAAAAATTAAACCCTACAGATAGCCAATAACGGCGACCATCTTCAACATAGCCGTATTCAGCTTCGGTGATTTCTTTATCAAACAGATTATAAACACCAAATCCTAACTTAATGCTGCGGCTTAAATCGTAGTTACCACCAATATCAGCCAAGGTGTAATCTGGCGCAATTAGGCTACTTTGCGATGGGCCTGTTGTCGGCTGGCTTTCTTCACCACGGTAATGTACACGCAACCAGGTGCCTAATTTATCAACCGGGCGCCAATTAACTGAAGTTTGTAAAATATGCTTAGGTAATTGATTAAGTGGGCTGCCTTTGTATTCACCGGTTTTTTGCTCAGAATCGGTGTAAGTGTAGTTGGCACTTACATCAAGCTCACTGGTAATGTCGTAAGATACTGATAACTCAAAGCCTTGTGTGACGGCCTCATCTACATTGACATAGGTCGTTGGCATTGAACCAAACTGGTTTGGCCCATCAGTACACTGAGTGAGTGGGCACGAAATGCGGGTAATTTTATCTTCAAACTCGTTGTAAAAAACCGTGCTTGAAAGCGATAAATCACGGCTGGCATCATAGTAAATACCCATCTCGTAGTTTACTGATTTTTCAGGGCTTAAATCTGGGTTACCGTAAATATTACCACCTCTGCTCACTTGCCCCCAAGCTGCGGTAGATTGACGAATATTCGGCGCTCTAAAGCCTGTTGAGATACCACCTTTTACAGTCAACGATTTAGTTGCTGTATAAACACCATACAAACGTGGGCTGAAATGGCCTGAAAAATTGCCATCATGGTCATAGCGAAGTCCGCTTGTGAGTTTAAATTGCTTGGTTGCAGCCCATTCATCTTCTACAAATACTGACCACTGCTCGTTCTCAACGTGCGTTAAATCACTAATGCCGTTACTGGTATAATCGTCTAGCTCTTCTTTTAAATATGACGCACCAAATGCTGCATTATGATTGGTAAACGGTAAAGTCCAACTTGTTTGCGCATCGGTATTTTCGACATACATTTCGCGCGAAGTATTATCGAATTTATCGTACTTTAAGTAACTGCGTGATGAGCCAAAATCATAAAAACCATTATGACTTAGTGAATACGTTTCTTGGTCGTACTCTGTAGTGGATGACTCTGGGCAACCATTACGGCCACAACTTTCACCTTCTGCTAAAGGAGCAACTGTTTTACCTAATGTTTCGTCGAGTTTTTGTTTTGCAGAGCCTACTTCAAGCATAATTTCATGGCTATCAGATGGCGTTAAGATAAACTTCGCTTTGATATTGCTTTGCTCTTTACCACGAAAGCCGGCTTCAAAATCATCTTCGTCACGTTTTGAAAACTGACCAGATAACTGCATACCTAATAATTCTGGAATTAAGCCACCCGCAGTAAAGAAACTGCCTTGGTTGATATTACCCGAGTCACTTGATTCTTGAATCGTGCTATCTAAACGTAGCTCGCCGTACCATTTTTCTGGTGTTTTACGAGTTATAATATTGATAACCCCACCAATGGCATCTGAGCCATATAACGACGACATAGGGCCACGAATAACTTCAATTCGATCAATCGCTGAAATAGGCGGAGTCCATGCCCCTTCAACACCTAGGCCATCACTATTTGGTCGTGTTTCACGTGAGGTTTGACGCTGACCATCAATTAAAATCAAAGTATATTGACTTGCCATACCGCGAAGGCTGATATCTTTTCTGTCGCCACCACCTGTAACAACCACACCGGGAACATCGGTCATCGCATCGGTTAGATCACGGTAAAAACGCTTTTCAAGCTGCTCACGGTCAATAACACTGATACTGGCTGGCGCCTCTTTAAGCATTTGCTCGTAACCGGAAGCCGATACAACTATTACTTCCATGTCTTGTTTTTTGTCATCAGCGTATGCAAAATGGGAAAGACCTGCTAACACAGCAGCGGTGAGTGGTAAAACAGAAGAAACAACCCTCGTCATAATAATACTCCGTGACTTTTTGTTTATAAATGATAATAATTAGCGTTTGCATACTAATGAGAAGTCCCAATTTTCACAATTTACGATTTCTTAAAACTGAATTAAGAAGGCCTGAACCATGAATTCCAAGCTGATCAAAACATTGCGTGTATTTTCTCGTACTGTTGAAACAGGCAACATGAGCAGTGCAGCGGCAGAGTTATCGATGACCACATCGGCTGTCAGTCAACACATTAAGCAATTAGAACAAGAAATCGGATTGAGCCTATTTAACCGCAGCCCACGCGAACTCACTTTGACCGAAGCTGGCCACCTGTATTATCAAAGCTGTTTAAAAATGCTAGCACTGGCGGATCAGGCCAGTACGCAGTTACAAAATCTACAAAATAAGCCAAGTGGTGAGCTCAAATTAGTTGCGCCTGTGGGATTTGGCGGCGGCCTATTAAGTGAGCCTTTAGATCGCTTAATCAACGAGTTTGATGATTTACGTATTCAGTTAATTTTGACTGATGAGCCAATTGATATGATCAAATGCGGCGCTGATCTAGCGATTGCGATTGGCCCTTTAACTGACTCAAATCTCGTTGCTCGTAAATTAGCAACTTGGCCGTTAAAGCTATGTGCTCATAAAGACCATGCAATTAGCAAACTTGATAAAGCCAATTGGGAAGACCTTGGTAACTTTGCCCGTATTGCACACAGCAATGCCGACAGCAACGCGTTTAACCCATTAACGCTGGCAAGCAAGCCATTACCAAAAGCAAAGATCACCGTAAATAATATGCAAAGCTTAATTAAATTAGTGTGTGATGGTGTTGGCTATGGCGTGCTACCAGAGCCAGAAGTAAGACATTTACTAAAATCGAAAGAGCTGGTTGAAATTGCACCCGAGTGGGCAATGCCTAATTACACTGTTTACGCAGTAACGCCTGCCAGAGACAGCTTAGCGGCAAAAACAAAAACCGCCATTGATACTTTAAAACTGTGCTTTAACCATGTATCAAAGCAAGTTGAATTAGTTGATTAAGACTCAATAAGGATAATACCCATATGCGGATGGGTATTATCCAAATTAGTATTAGCCTAGCGCCAGCCAAACGCCCACACACATCATTAGCGCGCCAGCAATACGGTTTAACCACTTCACATTATCGCCTTTATCTAAAAACAGCCTTAAGCTCTTTCCGCCTGTTGCGTAAATCAACATACAGATAAATTCGCTCAGCATAATAATGCTCACTAATACCGCAAGCTGGGGGGCAACCGCTAAATCAACATTAATAAATGGTGGCAATAAAGAAATCATAAATGCCCACCCTTTTGGGTTTGCAATGGCAGTGATATAACCCTGCGAAAATAATTGCCCACGACCAATTTGTTGCTGTGTATCATCGTTAGGTTTAAAGCTGGTTTTAGCGCGCCACATATTAACCCCTAGGTAAATTAAGTACGCACCACCTAAGTATTTTAAAAAGGCAAATAACTCCGGGTAATTAAGCATAATACTGGCAACCCCTATCACCGCAGCAATGGCTACCGTAGCAACGCCTAACACCTCGCCTACCATCATCCATAGCGTACGTCTAACGCCCACACTCATCCCCAACGTCATAGCGAGCGTCATACACATACCGGGTGTAATAGAAACAAAGAAAAAGGTCGGAATAAAAACCGCGAGTACTGCTAAATCGAGCATAAATGCAATCACATGTTTATTACTTAAAAAGAGAAAGCGATTAAATCACATTCACTTAAATAAGCAAACAAACACGCGATTGCTAACAGGGTCATAAAAACATACCGCCCGATGCTTCAATGCGTTGCCCGGTCACCCAACGGTTTTCATCACCGAGTAATTGCGCAATCATAGGACCAATATCATCAGCTTGGCCAACGCGTCCCATGGCTGTAAATGAACTCACTAATTGAGCAACATGCTCATTATCACGGACAGCACCGCCACCAAAATCAGTGGCAATTGCGCCTGGTGCGACGACATTCACGGCAATATTGCGACCAGCAAGTTCCTTTGCCAGGTATTTAGTTAATACCTCAACGGCTCCTTTCATGGTGGCGTAGGCCGCTTTTCCCGGTAATGCAAAACGTGTCAGCCCTGAAGATAAGTTAATAATACGCCCGCCATCATTGATCATCTCATGCAATGTTTGCGTTAAGAAAAACACACCTTTTACATGAACATTCATCAAATTATCAAACATAGCTTCGCTGGTATCAGCAAATGCACTGTCACTGCCATGACCTGCATTATTGATTAAATAATCAAATCGAGATGTTTGCCATTGTGTTGCTAAGGTACTTTCAAGTGTTTGTTTGAATTCAGCAAAACCTAAAATATCGCTCACATCAAGTTGAATGGCGACGGCTTTTGCCCCCAGTGCAGCTACTTCCTCTACAACTTGCTGCGCTTCATCTTTATGGCTTCTGTAAGTAAATACACAATCAATGTTCTTACGTGCCAAACTTAAAACTGTATTTTTACCTAAACCGCGATTACCACCTGTGATCACTGCAATTTTGTTGCTCATCATGCTTACCCTTTTGCTTTGAAGTAATTGTGAGCAACCAGTATATTTACACTGCAAAACCAGATAAACCATGTAAAATTGAATTAACTGTTCGTAAATAACAAACAATCATGAATGAACTGAATGCCATGAAAACCTTTGTTCAGGTTGCAGAGCTAAAAAGCTTTTCGGCTGCAGCACTTGCGTTGAGCATGCCTAAATCATCCGTCTCGCAGTTGGTCAAACAACTCGAAGATACGTTAGGTGCTCGGCTTCTAAACCGCACAACAAGGCGAGTTACGCTGACCAACGAAGGCACGGTTTTTTATCAGCGCTGCAAAGATATGCTTGCTGATATAGACGAACTACAAACCCTATTTCATAAAAAAGACGAAGCGTTATCAGGGCGTCTTAGAGTAGATATGCCACAGCCAATTAGCCGGCGTTTAGTGCTGCCGAATCTAGACAGCTTTTTATCTGCACACCCGCAATTAGAGATTGAACTGAGTAGTTCAGACAGACGAGTTAACCTAATTGAAGAAGGCTTTGATTGCGTAGTGCGAGTCGGTCAATTAGAAGACTCATCGCTGATTGCGAAAAGAATTGGCCACTGCCCGATGATTAACTGTGTAAGCCCAGGTTATATTAAAAACTATGGCAACATCACAAAACTTAGCGATTTAGCCGAGCACTACATTGTTCGCTATAGCCAAACACTCGGTCAACTTGACCCCGGCTTCGAATACCAAGATACACAAGGCGATTGGCAAACCCTCACCATGAAATCGCAGCTCACAGTCAACAATACTGATGCTTATAAAGCAGCGTGTTTAGCAGGGCTTGGCCTTATTCAAGTGCCTCGTCATGGGGTTCTCGACGAGCTCAGCCGTGGTGAACTTATCCAAGTTTTACCTGACTATAATTTGCCGCCCATGCCTATGAACATCGTCTACCCAAATCGACGTCACTTACCAAGACGTACCCGAGTGTTTATTGATTGGTTAAGCGAGCAATTAAAACCGATTATCAAACAAAAATGATAAGCGTTCATCAGCTTTAGATGGCGTTAACTCAATGATTTCAGATTTAACTACATTTTCGATTACAAAAGGATCTTCAGCGATAATTTCTTCGATCTCCTGTTTTGAAACATCGACTGCAATAATGCCGCCGCCTGCGTTAGGCTGCAAGCTTCCAGATAATACAAAAATACCTTTATCAAAGCCTGTCTGAAGCCACTTTTTATGGCCTTCCATGAAATCTTTAGCTTGAGATTTATTATCAGAAAACGTTAGTTGAATTATAAACATTTCATTATTCCTTTAATGTATTAGTGAACTCACTTTCAAATTGCTGTAGTAATTTTAAACAAACGCTGAAAATTAAAAAATAAAATTAGAAGCTTAAACCACGTTCGTGTAAAAATGGCGGTTTATTATTGACTCAATTCAACCAATCCAATGAGTGTTTTTTACTCTTCATTCTGCTTTTGTGTTATAAGAAACAATGCACTGAAACCTATAGAAAATTCCAATATAAAATATAAAATTAATAGCCAGTGGGGCAACCCGTCTAACATGAAGCTTAATAACCTACCCATTGCTAAACCAAGCATAAATATAGATAACGCGATTAATGCAATACGACGATACGATGCTCTTACAACCCCTAAAAGCCAGAACGCCAAATTAAATATGTACAAAAACATGACAGCTCTAAAAATATGATTGCCATTAACATTGTTTATATCTAGCTCAAACAGGTAATTTAGACTTAGCTCAGGATTTACTCCATAAGAAAGAGCTATAGGAATTAAGCCAAAAGACGCAATAAGAAGTAAGGCACAACTTTTATCTATTTTCATCTTTACCATTGGTCAAATCTCTTAGTATGAAAATTTAGTTCCGGCCGATACTCACCCCACAACCAGCATCAAAAACCATATACATGACTGATAACTAGAACATCATTTATCCTAGAGTTGGTAAACTGCTTGTTTCACCATTCAGTCTAAATCTACTACCACTTGACGGACTTAGTAAGAATATTTTAATTAATATTGGTTAAATCAGAAAAATCTTACATTCTCATGCTTATGATCATTTGCCAGTTTTTAAATATAAATCGATAAAAGAATATGAAAGTAGCCAATACAAAAATCCCCGCTATAAAGCGGGGATTTTTAATTTAAGTATTTTACTAATTACTGAGTGTCGCCTTCAACGGCAACTGGCTCTTCGGGTTTTTCGTCACTTAATAAGTATTTATCTAACCACTGCTCTTGCTCCCAAAGCACATGTAGCAGGCTCTTTCGAGCGCGATAGCCATGCGCCTCATAAGGCAACATAACTAAACGAGCCTCTTTTCCTAGGCCTTTTAATGCAGCGTACATACGCTCGCTTTGCATTGGAAACGTGCCAGAATTAGGATCTTCTTGACCGTGGATCATCAGCATAGGCTCATTGATTTTCTCAGCATGGAAAAACGGTGACATCGCCGCGTAAACATCTTGTGCTTGCCAAAAATCACGCTCTTCACCTTGGAAACCAAATGGCGTTAGGGTGCGGTTGTAAGCACCACTGCGGGCAATACCCGTTTTAAATAAGTCGCTGTGTGCTAGTAAATTCGCCACCATAAAGGCACCATAAGAGTGACCGGCAATGGCAATTTTGTCTTTATCTGCCACACCTTTTTCTACAAGTACATCTACCGCTGCCTTAGCACTTGCCACCAGCTGCTTACGGAATAAGTCGTTCGGCTCTTTACCATCAACACCCACAATTGGCATTTTCGGGTCATCAAATACGGCAATACCTTTTGCAAGATAAGGCATTGGACCCCAATAACCGATATAGGTAAATTCATACGGCGATTCGCGCATTTGTGACGCAACAGCTTTATCTTTATATTCAAGTGGATAAGCCCACATTAGAACTGGTAACGGGCCTTGAGTTGCATCATAACCCGGCGGCAAATAAAGCGTACCACTTAGCTCAACGCCATCGTCACGTTTGTATCGAATTAACTCTTTAGTCACTCCTTTAAATTCTGGGTAAGGGTGCTCAAAGGTCGTAAGTTGAGTGAGGGTTTTATCGTCTAAGTCGCGAATAAAGAAGTTAGGCTGCTCAGTTTTAGATTCACGAATGGTAATTAAACGTTCGCCTTCGTCATCAAGCATTGCACGCACACGCTCATAGTATGGCGCTTCTGACTGCCAAACGCGTGTTGTGGTATTGGTTTTTACATCATAACGGTCTAAAAACGGAATATTGCCTTGTTCAGATGCACCGTTACCGCGTAAGAAAAGGTAACGACCGCCAACCACTTTTAATACATCAGCACCTAAGTCATTCTTTTCATAAATTGGATAGCCGGGATCTTTGTAGGCATCGTTATAGCTACGCTCAGAAAATAGCACGCGGTTTTTATCTGCATTACGCGGTTGAATAACAAAAACTCGTTTTTGTCGGTCGCTAAAGCGCCACTCAGATAATAAGGCTACATTGCCATTGCCCCAAGCAATTGAGTCAAAACGGCGTTCAACTTTAGCAAATAACTTAGCATCACGTTTAAATGGTGCTCTTAGGCTATAAAGGTAATCGTGATGAGGCACGTCAGTTTTCATATCACCGCCGTCTTGTGCTTCTGCCCAAATGACTTCAGCGCCTTGATCTGCTCGCCATTGAAATTCGCGGCGACCAGTACGCACACTGTCATAACCTTGTGGAATGTTATCTGCTAAAGGCTGTTTTGCGAGCTCAGCTAAAGTATAACCACGCATGCCCCAAATTTGCCAAGTCGCAGCAAAACGACTGAAAGGTACTTGATATGAAAAAGGCTCATCAATCATACCAACCAAAATGTTGGTTGAATCAGGCGAGACCGAAAACGCTTTAATTAACCCAGGTTGACCAATCGGTTGGCCCTGACCACTGAGCGGAATATAAGTTAATTGGCTTTGTGCGTAAAACTTAAATAGGGCTTCATCAAATGGGCTAGTTAATAAGTTTTGATAAGTTCTCGCTGGTGCTTTCTCACCACTACTTTGTTGAATAACAGGCATCACTTGCGTGCTATCGTTTGTTAAGCGAGCTTTACCAATATTAACCGCTGCATTAGCAACAATGGCGCTGCTATCTGGTAGCCAAGTATAAGGTGTGCTGGTTAAAACCGAATTAAGCGAGGTGTCACTTAACTGACGGGCTTGTTTAGTACTAACATTATAAACCCATAAATTAGCACTGGATGCTTGCTCAACCACAAACGCTAAGTACTGACTGTCACTTGACCAACTTGGTGAGCGTAAAATGCCATTTGGCAAACCCGATACAACAATTTCAGAGCCGGTTTCAACATGCTTAAGCACTAAAGATGTAAACTTATTACGCACTCGTGAGCGCGAAAAATTAGCAGGGTTAAGCTTAATACCCGCAAGTTTTAACTCTTCTTTAGCCAAGTCTTGTAGTGTATCAATGCGTTTTCTATCAAATAACGCCAGCCACTGACCATCATTTGATAAATAACTACTCGGCGCAAGCTTAGCGTCAACCACAGCAGCTAGCGCTGGCGATGGAGTTTGATAACCTTGATTAGCAAAACTGGGTGTGCAAACAGCTGCGCCAATGACTAGCGCAAAAAGCAATTTAAATGCTTTCATGTTCGTTCCTTTTTCGTTTTTATTTTCGATTATGTAAACAAGTAGAACATGTTTGCAGCATTTCATAAAGAGTTTCGGCTCTTTTGGCAGCCAATCAGTGACTTAAACAGCTACTTTAAGCTAAAATAGACACACGCTATTCACCACTTTTGCTAATAAAAATGAAAAAATCGACAGGCAAAGTCACTATCTGGGATGTTGCTGAACAGGCACAGGTTTCAAAATCAACCGTGTCTTTGGTCCTTACCAACAGTGATAAGGTCAGTAAAAAGAGTAAAGAAAAAGTGCTGGCAGCCATTGATAAGCTAGGCTATGTGTATAACCGTGATGCAGCAGCGCTTCGCAGTAAACGATCTAACCTAGTCGCGTTGGTTATAAATGATTTAACCAACCCCTACTCAGCTCAACTTGCTGTTGGCCTCGAAAAACACATTTTTGAGCTTGGTATGTTGCCGATGCTGGTAAATATTGCAGAGTGCGTAGAAAGACAAACCCAAGTGGTGAAAACCTTAAAAGAATATAATGTAGCAGCATTTATTATGTGTCCGGCTCCGGGCACACAGCAGCAGTGGCAAGATGATCTCATAAATAGTGGTTTTCCGGTTATTAATATCATGCGCGAAATTCCATTTTCATCAGCGCCGTGTATTTTGCCTGATAACAAGAAAGGCACACACATTTCAACCAGTCATATTTTATCGCAAGGTATTGAAGATATAGCCTTTTTAGGTGGCACCGCAGAAATATCTGATTACCATGAACGTTTAAGTGGTTTTTTATCTGCGCTGGAGCAATTTAATATCACTGACGAAAAACCTGTTATTCAAGCGCCGACCAATCGCCAAGGTGGTCGAGAAGCCTTTAATACCCTTATAAAGCAAGCGCCAAATACCAAAGCCATTGTCTGTTTTAATGATGTTATTGCCTACGGCGCGATTGAAGCAATGCGTCAACACGGTCTCGAGCCGGGTAAAAATATCAAAGTTATTGGCTTTGATGACTTAGAAGATTCGCGCTTAATGCTGCCTTCTCTTTCGACCATCGCTATTAATGCCGACGAGATCGGTAAACGCACCTGTCAGGTGTTAAAAGAACTATTAGATAAATCAACACCCCCAGTTCGCACCTTGGTGGATGTTAACTTAAAAATACGAGACTCAAGTCAATGAAAAAAGTGTTAGTGATCGGCTATGTTTGGCCTGAGCCTAATTCGTCTGCAGCCGGCACCCACATGATGTCACTCCTACGCGCCTTTCGTGCAGAAAATTGGCAAGTTGAATTTGCAAGCCCAGCGCAAAAAACCGAACATATGGTAGATCTCAGCGAAGATGGCATCACCACGCAGGTAATTGCATTAAACTGCTCAAGCTTTGATGAGTACGTGCAAGCGTATAATCCTGATATTGTGATGTTTGACCGCTTTATGATGGAAGAACAGTTCGGTTGGCGAGTCGATAAATACTGCCCTAAGGCAATTAAGATTCTTGATACCGAAGATTTACAGTGCCTCAGAAATGCACGCCACGAAGCTCACATAGCAGGCCGAGAATTCAGCCATAGCGATTTACACAGTGATATTGCAAAGCGAGAAATCGCCGCTATTTTACGCTCAGACATCAGCTTAATTATCTCGCACTACGAGATGCAGCTACTCAATGACATTTTCAAAGTTGATAGCGCCCTACTTCACCACTTACCATTTTTGGTTGATTTGCAGCATATTCCTACCAGCACCAAAGCATTTGCAGAGCGTAAACACTTTATGACCATAGGTAATTTTCGTCATGCGCCAAACTGGGATGCTGTTTTGTACTTACAACAAATTTGGCCGCTGATCCGCAAACAATTGCCCGATGCCGAACTTCACATTTATGGCTCTTACCCGCCACCAAAGGCGACAGCGCTGAACAATCCAAAAACCGGTTTCTTAATAAAAGGCTGGGCTGATGATGCCTACAAAGTCATGGAAGATGCACGCGTGTGTTTGTCTCCACTGCGTTTTGGTGCAGGTATTAAAGGCAAGTTACTCGAAGCAATGATCATGCAAACACCAAGCGTAACAACTCCGATTGGCAGTGAAGGCATGCATCAAAACGAGCCGTGGTCAGGTGCAATATGTGAAGATGCACAGCAATTTGCTGATGCAGCAGTGGCACTTTATCAAGATGAAGCGTTATTTACTCAGGCACAGCAAAATGGCCAGCTGTTATTGCAAAAATATTATGATAAATCAAAACTTCAGTCGCAGTTAATCGCTAAAATCACCGCCATTAGTGAGTCATTAGCACAGCATAGACAGCAAAATTTTACCGGCCAAATGCTCAAACATCACACCATGCGATCTACCCAATATATGGCGCAATGGATTGAAGCTAAAAATAAGTAATTTTGCCGTAAATAACACTAGACATAGCGGCTTTTGTCGCTAAAATCGCGCTGGTGAATTTAAGCGATATAGTCTTGCTACTAGACTATATCTTATTGAATTTTGGTCTATCCTTAACTGAACAATTTAACCTTTGGTTCAAAACGCCTTTGAAAACCGCAACGTTTACTGAAAAACGAAAATTTATCGTGAAGCTTGGCAAAATGCTTCATAAATACGGTACACCTGCTTACCGACTAGAAGCGCACTTAATGGAAGTTGCGACTTACCTCGGCTTAAAATCATCTTTTGTTATGTCGCCAACATCAGTGACCTTTGTTATTTGGACAGATGGTCACGAAGAAGAGTACACCCATGTTGCGCGTGTTGATCCGGGCGATCACGACTTAGGCTCGCTGGCAGATACCGATGATTTAGTAAACAAAATGCTTAACGGTGAGCTAACGCTACAAGAGGTCGATAAACAACTCGACATCATTTACAACCTGCCAAACCCGTATAATAAATTTATGACCGGCGTTGCTTTTGCAACCTCTGGCGGTGCATTTGCCATGTTAATGGGTACCGGTTGGAATGATGTGTTTTGGTCAGCACTGATCACCTTAGTGGTGTACTTATTTGTGCTTTGGTCAACACGCTCAAAACGCGTCGCGCATATGCTTGAGCCTTTAGTGGCCATTGTTTCTGCAATTATCGCGTGTGCGGTCAGTGTTTACCTAGACGCCGAAATAAACATACGATTGGTGGTGCTATCAGCCATCATTGTGTTTATACCCGGCTTAGCATTAGCCCTTGGATTAGCAGAGCTTGCAGCACGGCACTTGGTGTCTGGTACAGCACGGGTGATGGACTCATTCATGCTGCTGTTTAAGCTCTATTTTGGCGCTTTTATTGGTATTGGAATTGGTTTCGCTATGTTTGGTCAAGCAGACTACGTGCAACCAGAGCCTTTACCAAAATGGACAGCATGGCTTGCTATATTCATGCTATGTAGCAGCCTAATCGTGATTTTTAGAACCAAACTAAAGCATGCGGGTTGGTCTATTGCGTCTGGCTTTATCGCCTATGGCACAAGCATTGGATCTGCCATGTATCTAGACTACACACTTGGCACATTTGTTGGCGCTTTATCTGTAGGGATTTTTAGTAACTTGTTTAACCGTGTTGCTAATGCACCTGCTTCCATTGTTGCTATGCAAGGCTTAATCGTATTAGTACCGGGGAGTAAAACCTATATTGGTTTGAACTCATTAATTGAAGGTCAAGATTTCGTCTATGCTGAGCATATTGGTCAACAAACCTTCTTGATATTTATGTCATTAGTGGCGGGGCTTATTTTTGCTAACGTCGCGCTTCCACCAAAGAAAAGTCTATAATCTACTAAGCCCGAGTTTATCGGGCTTTTTTACACCCTCGTTTTAATAAGCCGACTTTGCTTATCAGTAACAAACTGATATAACTCATAAGTGCATGTGGTAAAAATAAAAAAGGATTTATTTAGTGATAAGATTGGCTTGGCTGCTATGCAGCTTGTTCGCATTTAGTGTGTTTGCAGAAACCCTGTGTGTTAACTGTCATCAGACCCAAGTTGAAGACTGGCAAACATCCCATCATTTTCATGCTATGGAAAAAGCCACTCCCACTTCGGTGCTTGGTAATTTCAATGATCAAACTCTAGACTACCAAGGCCAACCAGCGCGCTTCTATCAACAAGGCCAACAACTTTTTATAAGCATGCCAAACCTTGATGGCAAGCTAACTGACTACCCTGTTTTATACACATTTGGCTATGAGCCATTGCAGCAATACATGTTTGATATGGGCAATGGCCACATACAGCTATTTCCGTTTGCGTGGGACTCACGCAGCAAAGCGCAAGGCGGTCAGCGCTGGTTTGTATTGCATCCTGAGCAGAAACAGCATGACCTATTTCATTGGGCGCAAAAAGGCCAAAACTGGAATCATATGTGTGCTGATTGCCACTCAACTGATTTCAAAAAGCAGTTCGACCTTAAAACGAATAGCTTTAACTCAAGTTATTCAAGCATTAACGTGAGCTGTAAAGCGTGTCATGGCGATAGCCAAGCTCATTTAAAATGGGCTGATGGCGATAGCAGTATTGCCGATAAGGGCTTTACCCATAACATTAAAAAGCAAACCCCACTGTTTACTCAACAAGCTGATGGCAGTATGCAAAGCGTACAGCCACTGGTAAAAAGCGAGCAAGTGCAAGTGTGTGCAACCTGTCATGCTCGCCGTTCACAGCTTGATGACCGCAAAGACCCACATAGCTTTTTACAAAACTTTCAAGGCTCTTTACTCACTCCTGAGCTTTATCACGTTGATGGTCAAGTATGGGATGAAGACTATGTATGGGGCTCGTTTTTACAAAGTAAAATGTTCAATGCAGGGGTTACCTGTACTAACTGCCATAACCCTCATTCGGGTAAATTAAAACTGCCTGGGAATCAAACTTGTACGCAATGTCATAGCCAAGAGGTGTTCGATACACCTAAACATCACGGCCATAAAGTGGCAAGTACAGGTAGCCAATGTGTCGATTGTCATATGCCCACCACTGCCTATATGCAAGTAGATGCAAGGCGCGACCACAGCTTTCGAGTACCTCGCCCTGATTTAACGTTAAAAACCAATGCTCCCAATGCCTGTAATAGCTGCCATGAAGATAAAACGCCGCAGTGGGCGGTCGCCAAAATAAAAGACTGGCACCCAAATTCAAAATATCTTGGTACTGCGCATTTTTCTGAGGCGTTTTATGCCGCCGATAACCGTTTACCTAATGCCTCAACCATGCTGACTAAAATTGTGCAAGATAAGGGCTTTCCTGAGATTATTCGCGCATCAGCGCTCAGCCGCTTAGCCGCAAGCCCAGATAACAACGCTGTCGTTGCGATTGCTCGCTCAGTAAAAGACAACGAGCCATTGAAACGCCAAGCAGCCATTGAAGCGGCAATGCCTTTTGATATCAACCAACGCTGGCGTTTATTAAACCCGCTTTTAGATGATGAACATTTACCAATCAGAGCCGAAGCTGCAAGAGCTCTGGCGGCCATGTTAACTCAGCCGTTCCCAGCAGGCCTCAATGAGCAAGACACTAAGCGCTTAAATTCAGCGCTCGATGAGTACAAAGATATTCAACAATACCAAGCAGAGCGCGGCTACTCGCATTCTAATTTAGGGAATCTGGCGCTCACATTACAAAAGCCAGAACAAGCCAAAGCACATTATTTACAAGCAATCAGTGTTGAGCCTATTTTTGCTCCCGCTTATGTGAATTTAGCTGATTTATATCGCAATCAAGGCGATGAAAATGCCGCGCAAGCTATCTTAAAACAAGGCTTAGCAGTAAACGCAGAAAGCGGCGATATTCATTATGCCCTGGCAATGAGCCTTATTCGCACAAAACAAAAAGACACGGCCCTTAACCATTTACAAAAAGCCGCGCAGTTTGCACAAGAAAATGCAAATTATCAGTATACCTACGCGTTACTGTTACAAGATTTAGGCAATATGCCCGCAGCTATATCTGCCCTTGAACGCGCCTTTAATCTGACTCCGAATAACCCGGATATTAGCTACAGTCTTACACAGTGGTATGTGGCAGAAGAAAACTACAGCCAAGCGTTGTTTTATGCCAGAAACTTAGCGAGGTTAGTGCCCGGTAACCAGCAAGTTCAGCAGTTTGTGAAACAGCTCGAAATGATGAAGAGTATTAATTAATAAGCATTAAAAAAGGGCCAAGTAGGCCCTTTTCTATTTAACTTATGGTTAATAATTAATGACCATAGTTTAGTGATTTTGCTTTTTCGATTGCTTCATTCACGTTAAGTGACGCCGCTTCCTGACGCGGTGGAAACTCAACAAAAGTTTGTACATGCTCATTTAACTTAGCAATGATCGGCTGTAGCAACCAACTCTTACGCATAATTTGGTGAAAGCCAGTGATACCGTCGTAGTGCTCTAATGGATCTTTACGTAAGTTAAATAGCTTAGGCATACTGTGCGTTACCATATCATCGTAATATAACCCTGTTGGTTTGGTTGCAAAGTGCATTTTCCACGGGCCAAAACGAACAGCTGTTAGCTGTGATTCATAGTAGTAAAAGAAGAAGTTACGCGCCGATTTATCCGCCTTACCAGTCCAGTACGCTAAGTTATTCTCACCATCAATATAAACTTTATCTGACTTTTTAAGCTTTTCACGTAAGTTGTTCTCGCCAAGTGCTGCGGCAATCGTTGGGAAAACATCTTCATGCGATGAAATACCATTTAGCTTTAAGCCTTTTGGTATTTTGTTTGGCCAACGAACTAAGAAAGGCACACGCACGCCCCCTTCCCATGTTGTCATTTTTTCGCCGCGGAACGATGTTGTTCCAGCATCTGGCCAACTTGATTGCTCAGGGCCATTATCGCTGGTGTAAATAACAATGGTGTTATCGGCAATTTTTAGCTCATCCAGTTTATCCAGCAGCTTGCCAACATGACCATCGTGTTCCATCAAACCACTACCAAAAATATCTTCTTCAGAGCTAATGCCCGTCGCTAAATTACGACTTTCAGGTTTTAAGTGAGTGTATACATGCATTCGGCTTGTAGCGTGCCAAATAAAGAATGGCTTTTTCGCTTTAACTGCACGCTCCATAAAGTTAAGTGAACGCTCTAACACTTCTTCGTCAAAGGTTTCCATACGTTTGCGAGTAAGTGGACCCGTATCAATGATTTTGCCATTGGCGTAAGATTCGATAACACCACGTGGGCCAAATTTTTTCACAAACTTAGGATCTTTTGGGTAATCCGCTTGCTCTGGCTCTTCAGATACATTTAAGTGATACAAATTACCGTAAAATTCATCAAAGCCATGCTTTGTTGGTAAGTGTTCATCTAAATCACCTAAGTGGTTTTTACCGTATTGCGCCGTCATATAACCGCGATCTTTTAAAAATTCAGCTAAGGTAGGATCGGCTTCTTTAATACCAAGAGGATTTCCCGGTTGGCCTACCGTTGTTAAGCCAGTTCGAATAGGTAATTGCCCCATTAAAAATGCGGCACGACCCGCTGTACAACTAGGCTGAGCATAGTGATCTGTAAACAACGCACCTTCGTTAGCAATGCGATCAATATTAGGGGTTGGGTAGGTCATACCATGTGAGTAGGCACTGAGTGAAATTGGCGCAACGTCATCAACCATAATGGCCAATACGTTTGGCTTATCTGACGCTAGGCTTACTGTTGAAACCAAGCTGCAAATAGCCGCCGCTATTAGTTTTTTCATAAATTATCCCTTTTTATTAATAGTACTATTTACTCCTAAAGAGCTCAGTTTAGTATAAGATGAAAACAAAATGCGTCTAGTTTCTAATCTAGTAAAAAACGATTTAAATCAATTATTCATAAAATCAAAACTTTTTTATTAAAGTATACTCTCTACTGTTTTTACTAGGTTAGCCATTATCATATTTAAACCCAAATCCACTTTATTATATTGCAGCGGGTAGATTCTAAACCGCTATATTCATTTAAAATACTCCAAATTATTTAGCGGCTTGATGATTGAATTCAATAAATAAATAGACTATAAGTACCTTAAGAATTAGTAAGCAACTTTTTATTACTTGTGTAAGGAAAACACATGCCTTTTCTACGAATTTCGTTCTTATTTTCACTTGCGTTTCAACTATCAAACTTGTCAGCTAATGAAAAAGAAGTGCAAGATATGTCGGACCCACTTGCGGTATATACCCAAATAGGCGCAGGCTCAACTAACAAGGGGATTAACCTTAAAGTAGGACAAGCCTATGACACCGGTATAACAACAACTGCTGGCATGAATGTTATCGAAGTGAAAGGGATTTACGGTGATGCGCTAGGCTGGGAGAGTGATAACAAAACCACTGATTCCATTGATTCTTTTCGCTTTCGTAACTTTTCGGTTGATTTAACTTCGATGAGCGCTAAACAACTTGATGCTTCCTACAACCTAAATGCGAATTTGGTTGCAGATGAAAGTATGGATGTTTCGTATAGCTATATAAAAGCATTAAAACCAGTGGGCAAGTTTAGCTTTTACCCGCTTGCCGGAGTCGGAGCATCGATTGGAGAAAATGCTCTTGAAGATGACGGTAGTCGAGACAGTGGTTACTCCATAATGGGAGCCTATGGCTTAGTTGGCATGTACGCAAAAGTGACTATAACTGACAAAATATGGCTTAATTACAATCCTTTTTGGCTAACAACCATTGGTGGAAGTGATAATTATAAAGACCATTACTATGGCCTAAACCAAAGCCATATTTTAACTCATGAGTTTGCTGCAAGTTATCAGATTAACCCGCGTATGAATCTACGCTATTTCGCTAACTGGAATAGAAACGTTGACTTTATGGATGGCGATCATCGTCTAGAATTTAACTATCAACTTTAACAAGACAACAATTGATATTTAAGGTAAGGGATTAAGTGAAAAAAGTAGTAGTAATAAGTGTATTGTCAGCAAGCTTACTAAGTGATTATTGCCTTGCCTCTAGCTATGATGAATACGCAATTAAACCAGCAGAGCAACAATTAAGTAATCAGCAACAAAAAATTGATGAGCCCATTTCGTTTTTACCTATCCCCACGTTTATTACAGAGCCAGCAGTAGGGCCTGGCCTTGGTGTGGTTGGTTTATTTTTTCACGATAATGAAAAGAAAGCTAAAAAAAAGAAAGAGGGCTCTACCCTACCTCAAAGCATCAGTTTAGTTGGCCTAATGGGCACTAAAAATGGCACTAAAGGGGGTGCTGTTGGCCACATAACGTTTTGGGACGAAGACAGAATTCGCTACCAAGGGATTGTTGGCTGGGCGAGTATTAATCTCGATTTTTATACCTTTGATGAAATAAAACTACTCACACCACTTTCACTAAATATTGAAGGCCCTGCAGTATTTCAAAATCTTAAATTACGTTATGACAACAGTAACTTTTTTTATGGTTTTAAGCAGATTTATCGCCAAGTGGATATTAGTCTAGCAGAAAATCCAATTGAAGATTACTTGCTTGAGAATGGCATTATCAAAGAACACCTTTCTCTAGATGTAAATACGTCAGGTATTGGCCCCTTGTTAGAGTACGATAGCCGAGATAACCCACTTAACCCTGAGCGTGGCTTTAACTATAAAGCCGAGTACTTATATTTCGATGAGGCAATTGGCAGTAAAGTTGATTACAGCAGCTTAAAATTAACCGCTCTCAATTACTGGCGTTATACCGATAAGTTTAACTTTGCATTACGTATGCAATATGACTCTGTTAATAATCGAGGTGAAAAACGCTTACCAGTTTATATTCCGCCAAGTATTAGCCTGCGCGGTGTGTCTGCTACCCGTTATCAAGGTTTGGATGTTTTTGTTACTGAAGCAGAAGCAAGCTATAAAATCACCCATAAAATAAAGCTTAATGTGTTTACTGGCATGGGCTGGGCTGCTGATAATTTTTCTGATTTATCAAAGGTAGAAACCATTGATACAGTCGGTGCGGGCTTTCGTTATCTCATCGATGAGCATTATGGTATTACCATAGGGTTAGATGTAGCACATGGCCCAGAACAGAATGCTATTTACATTCAAGCCGGTTCGACTTGGTAATAAAAACAATACTTTTATTGTTATTTTAGCAATCTTGTTGGGCTAAATATTGAATTAATCTATTACACTGCTATTATCAATAGCTTAATAAACATTCAGGGATTGAACGGATGCATAACAAAGTATCAACTAACCATTATCCATTCAAAGATTTTAAGCCACATGGTCTTGTCGAGTTTTACCAACGAGAACACACGCTTTTAACGACTGCTACTGGGCCGTTCAACGAAGAAATAATTGAAGCTCACTCTTTCATGCAACAAGATTATATCAACAAACTCACCACGGCTTATGGTCAATGGTATGAATTGGTTGAATTTGAAAACTCATGCATGGCAACACCTGGGGCTCTTGAAAAACTAATGGTGTATTTTGTTGAGCTTAGACGCAAAGGCATTGCGCCGGCTAAAACAGCCTTAGTCATAAAAGAGGGGCTTGAAGGTGGTAGCTTGCTCACCGATACCTACTGTAATTTATATAAACGAGCAGGTATGGTGATGAATGTATTTAAGTCAAAAACAGCGGCTCTAAATTGGTTAGCAGAAGAGCCTGTTGCTGAATTAGCTTAAAAAGTGGTGCTCTTCTTCGCGCAAGGTTAGCACTTCAACGCCCTCAGCCGTTACCGCTAAAGTGTGCTCCCATTGTGCCGAGAGCTTTTTATCCCTTGTTACCACTGTCCAGCCATCAGGCTTAGTTTTCACTTTAGCAGCCCCCTGATTGATCATTGGCTCTATCGTGAAGGTCATACCCTCTTTTAACACCAGCCCAGTGTTTTTCTTACCGTAATGCAATACTTGTGGCTCTTCGTGCATTTGCTGGCCGATACCATGACCACAATATTCTTTAACCACGCTGTAACCATGTTGATGAGCAAAATTTGCAATCGCATTACCAATATCCCCCAGCCGCACACCGGGTTTTACCATTTTAATCGCATGCCATAGCGCTTGCTGAGTTGTGTCAACCAAACGTTTCGCTAACGGCGACACCTCTCCAATTAAATACATTTTGCTAGAGTCAGCTAAATAGCCATTTTTCTCAAGAGTGATATCAATATTAACAATATCACCCGCTTTCAAAATGCCTTTTTCGTTAGGGAAACCATGACATACCACCTCGTTGACAGAGGCATTTAGTACATAAGGGTAGTCGTACTGTCCTTTACTAGATGGCCTTGCTTGTAACTGATCAACTATGTAACGCTCGACGAGATCGTTTATTTGCATTGTAGTCACTCCTTCTTTTACCAAAGGATCAAGGTAAGCAAATACATCGGCAAGTAATCGGCCAGATTCTCGCATCAAAGCAATTTCGTCTGCATTTTTAATCACAACCTTACTCATCACGCACATCCTTAGCTTTCACATCAGCTAGGCGAAGTTGCTCTTTGATAATATCGCTGTAGGTCATAGTTGGATTTAGCTCAGCAAGCATGCCGATTTTAATCCAATACTCAGATTGTGAGTTGATTGAACGCACCATCGCTGTGCTTGCTTTACGGATTTCTTCGTGTAGCTCATCGCTAATTTTAACAATACCCATTATATGACCTATATATAAAACGTATACAGATCGTAATCGTATAATATAAAAAAGCAAGTTAATATTATTTAATTACAACTCAGCTATCATTTTAACAAGCGCTTGTGTTGTCCATTCAAGTTCGTTGAATTTAATATCAGGTTGATAGTAAAAGCCTTTTTCGCGAGGCCTATTTACATATACTTTAATAGGCAGAATGACTTTAGCAAAACCTGAAGGTAGGGTTTCGAGCCTCACCTCCATGTAGGTAGAATCTGTACTACTTGGTGCGCCAACTAATTGTGTGCTTGCAAACAGCTTAAAACTATCCAGCGCATCTAAACAAGCACTGGCACATTGCCCTGGCACAATCACATAAACAGGTGTAGTAAACTGACTGGCGTTTTTTGGCATTGCTTGTTGCTCTGCAGAGACTATCTCGACATAAAATTGTTCACCCTTTTCATAAGCCGCCTGCATACTTTCGTGGGTTGTCTTTAACCATTGATACCAAGGACTAGCCGTATCATAGCTTGCGACTACATCGCCAAAATAGTCAGTATTGCCTTTAGAAGTTCGCCACCACACTTGGGTATTTTTGTGTAGCTTATAGCGGCCATATTTGAATTGTTCACTGCCCCAAAGTGCTGAGGCTATTTGCTCACTCCACATCGATGAGCCACCTTGATTATGGCGAAGATCAAGCACAACGGCTTTAGCTTGCATTAACTTACTATGCTGCTGTTCAATAGCGCTCAACATCGCTTGATAATCCGCTTGCTGCTGCTCATTAGGTGCATAAGTTGGCATACTGATCCAAGCAATATTCCCTAAAGGCCAATTAAGTTCAATTGGCAACTTATCGCCATTGTAGGCATTTTTAAGTTTTTCATTGACATCATCAGGCCTAACAGTCCAGTTTAATTTTAGGCTATAGGTAGAACCGTCGGCTTTTTCAAATGTACAGCTTTCAAGCGGCGACAAAAACGGGTTGCCATCATCAATTGTTAGTCGCCAGCCATGATTCCACCAACTACCAGGCTGCTGAACTTCGCCGTAATAGCGAAAAACACGCTCAACCAGCAAAGTATTAATTGCTGTATTGTCACAACTCACTAGTTTATCGCCCTTGGCAATTGCATCTAACTCACTGTAATACACTTTTAACGCATCACCGCGCCACACTGTTGAAAAGCCCGGCCAGCTTTTTTGTGGCTTTAATTCTCTGGGCAAGGTATCGATAGCTCCTGCATGACCATCTTGTAGAACAGTTCTAAAACGTGAAATAGCCGCAGCAAAAGCTTGTGAACTATGCGCTTTTACTGCCAGCTTTAAGCCTTCTTGCTTTGCTTTTTCGAGCTGTTTAGCAAAGCCTGGGTTACGTATATCATACATACCAGGGTGATTAATAACCGATAACTGATAGGCCGCTTCAACATCTTTTACAGCAAGTTCAGACCAATTAATCTCAGAGTTAGTTACTGAATGGCTATCTTCGCCATTACATAAGCTCACACCAAGTGGGCTGAAGTTAAGAGCTGTAAAAATAAGTGATGAGTAAAGCGTCAAGGGTTTCATAAAAATCCATTTTAAATAATTATTATGTTTAAAAAACATCCCATTTAAACACTAAGGCATTGTTGTGGCAATAAAAAGTACAACACATGCCAATAGATTAAAAAAATTCATCTATCAAGTTTATTTTAATCGTTTGTCGGTTTAGATGGATTACTCTAAAGTTAACTCATCAGCAAACGATGCTGCGATTAATGAGGAAACCAATCATGTTTAAACCACTTTTAAAACGACTTGCTCTTAGCTCTTTGCTGACATGTTCAGCTTTTGCAATCGCTGATCAAAGTGACTACAAACTGATGGTAATTAGCGACTCAGATTCATCGCAAGCTATTATGCAAGGCCAATATGAAGCAGTGTTAAATAACACAGCTAAAGCGTCTGACGTAAACAGCCAATACGAACTTGCATTTAATCGTTGCGCAGCAAGTGTGAAGTCTAAAAACTTCAGCCACGCAGAATCACTTTGTACTGAAGCTATCAAGCTTCTTAATCAAAGCGAAGTACGCGGCTACAAACGCCGAGAGCTTACTTCATTCGCTTTAAGTAACCGTGGTATCGCACGCATCATGTCGAAAAACGACACTGCTGCACTGTCTGATTTTTATGAAGCGGTAAAAATGTCGGGTAATGATTTAGTTAATCACAACCTAAACCGCGCTAAGCAAAACTTAGCTTTATAACCGAATTGTTGTCACAAAAAGTCTAGTTTGTGTGTTCTCTGGGCTTTTTTATATACCGAGTCATTGCACACGCGGTGACTCAACCAAATTGTTGTCAAAAGCTTAGTTTGTGTGTTCTCTAAGCTTTTTTATTCCGAGTCACTGCATACGCGGTGACTCATCCAAATTGTTGTCAAAAGCTTAGTTTGTGTGTTCTCTAAGCTTTTTTATTCCGAGTCACTGCACTTGCGGTGACTAACCAAATTGTTGTCGAAAGCTTAGTTTGTGTGTTCTCTAAGCTTTTTTATTCCGATTCACTGCACACGCGGTGACTCAACCAAATTGTTGTCAAAAGCTTAGTTTGTGTGTTCTCTAAGCTTTTTTATTCCGAGTCATTGCACACGCGGTGACTCAACCAAATTGTTGTCAAAAGCTTAGTTTGTGTGTTCTCTAAGCTTTTTTATTCCGAGTCACTGCACTTGCGGTGACTCAACCAAATTGTTGTCGAAAAGCCTGGCTTGTGTGTTCGCCGGGCTTTTTTATGCCCGTTATAAAATAAAAACGCCACTAGATGTGGCGTTTGGGTAGTTTCGACAACAATAAGAAATTGCTTTTAAAAGAAGCCCAGTGGGTTTTCGCTGTAACTTACTAATAAGTTTTTGGTTTGTTGGTAATGATCAAGGGCGAGTTTATGTGTTTCTCGACCAATGCCTGACTTTTTATAACCACCAAACGCAGCATGCGCTGGATACATATGATAGCAGTTGGTCCAAACACGGCCCGCTTCAATCTTACGACCAAAGTGATAAGCACGGTTCATGTTTCGACTCCACACACCCGCACCTAAGCCGAACTCTGAGCTATTAGCAAGCGCTAACGCTTCATCTTCATCTTTAAAAGTCGACATTGAAATAACAGGGCCAAAAATCTCTTCTTGGAACACACGCATGTCATTGGTGCCTTTTAACAGTGTTGGTTGAATGTAGTAACCGCCGTTAAACTCATCTGACAGTTGCTCGACTTCACCACCAGCAAGGACTTCTGCCCCTTCCTTTTTACCGATTTCGATGTAGCTTAGGATCTTATCAAACTGAGCTTGTGATGCTTGAGCACCTACCATGGTTTCAGTATCAAGTGGGTTACCCCGTTTAATTTGTAAAGTGCGGGCAAGTACACGCTCAATAAATTGCTCGTAAATATCTTCTTGAATAAATAAACGCGACGGACACGTACAAACTTCGCCTTGGTTAAAGTACGCAAGTACAGCTCCTTCAACAGCCTTACTCAAAAACTCATCGTCTTTTTCCATTACATCATTAAAGAAAATATTTGGCGATTTACCACCTAACTCAACCGTCGAAGGAATAATATTATCAGCTGCACATTTTAAGATATGCGACCCTACGGGTGTTGAACCTGTAAAGGCAATCTTCGCAATTCGAGTACTCGTTGCCAGAGCCTCGCCTGCTTCTTTACCATAGCCATTCACCACATTTAATACACCTGCAGGTAATAAATCACCGATTACTTCAAGCAGTACTAAAATTGATGCAGGCGTTTGTTCAGCTGGTTTTAAAATAACACAGTTACCCGCAGCAAGAGCTGGAGCAAGCTTCCACGCAGCCATTAACAGTGGAAAATTCCAAGGAATAATTTGCCCTACTACACCTAATGGCTCATGAAAATGATAGGCAACGGTAGTTTCGTCTATCTCACCGATTGAACCTTCTTGCGCGCGCACACAACCTGCGAAATAGCGAAAGTGATCAGCCGCGAGTGGCACATCTGCCGCAAGTGTTTCACGAATTGCTTTACCGTTATCCCAGGTTTCGGCCACTGCCAGCATTTCTAGGTTTTGTTCAATACGATCGGCAATTTTTAATAAGATATTGCTACGCTCGGTGACCGACGTTGTTCCCCATGGCGCTTTTGCATCGTGGGCTTTATCAAGTGCCAGTTCGATATCTTCTTTTGATGAACGAGGTACTTTACAAAACACTTTACCGTTTACTGGGCTGATGTTTTCAAAGTATTCTCCTTTTACAGGGGCAACCCATTGGCCACCAATATAATTCTCATACTGCGCTTTAAAGTTAACTTTTGCGCCTTCACTACCTGGGTTTGCATAAATCATAATGTGTTCTCTCTTCAAATTGTTGTGTTTCATTTAGCATTGACTAAATTATGCGGTAGGTTATTGTTTAATGAACCGCTAGCATTTGAAGTTAGCTCAGTTACTGAAAACACACTTGATTCCTAGTCCAGACTTTTTGACTATTTGTCCAGAATTTAGGGCAACAGCGAGGCAACAATGAACACATCAGTTAGCAACAGAAGTTTAGATAAAAAACGACAACGTATTGATGTGCTTATTGAAAATAAAGTTAGTTTTGCTGGCGAACATGCTGAATTAAGTATTTACGACACCTATTTAGATGCGCAAAAAGTGGCCTTACATTCCACTGAGCTACTATTTTGTGGCATGATCAGCGGCAAAAAAATCATGCATGTTGCCGACAGTGATTATCATGAAGAATTTTTGCCAAACCAGTCATTTGTGCTTGCTCCTGAGCAAGGGGTGTTAATCGATTTCCCTAATGCGTCTCTTAATCAACCAACAACCTGTTTAGCGATTGAAATCAGTACCGATAAGATAAGCCAAGTAGTTGATGCTCTTAATTTTAACCAACAAATTACGCAAGATGACTTTTTCCAATATCAAGCAAAGCTAGTTCATGCCCAGCATAACCAGCAAACTCAACAACTACTTGAACGGATGATCACCCTGTTTAGTGAAAATGAGCAACACCGGGATTACTTAATTGATTTATCACTCAATGAACTGATAACCCGCCTGTTACAGCAGCAAAGCCGAGATTTAATGATAGCAAGCTGTAAACAAGGCAAGCTTGCAACCCCGCTAAGCCATGTAATTAGTTATATTGAACAGCACCTTGCTGAGAATATTGATATTGATGTGCTATGCAAGATAGCGTGTATGAGCCGCAGTAAGTTTTATCAGCAATTTAAGCTAGCGTTTGGTGTTACGCCAGCTCTTTGGCAACAGCAATTACGCTTACAAAAAGCGTATAAACTACTTCAAAAAGGTGAAGCGATTAGCCAAGTTTGTTATCAGTTAGGCTTTAATAACCCAAGCCATTTTAGTCGTGTGTTTAAACAAGCCTTTGGCGCAACCCCCAAAAGTATCGCTAATCATTAATTTTTGGGTTTCGATGAGAATAAACCCGATAGGTAAATGCCAACAATACACAAATGGCGCTTGGCACATAAAGCGCTGCAAAGCTTAATTTAGCAAATAACCATGCCCCAGCTAAGCCACCAAAGATAAAGCCTAAAATGATTAGGCCAAACAGTTTAGCCTTACGTTGATCAAGCGCCTCGCCGCGGAAAACTCGACCAAACATAATACCTAAATCGGTAAAGATACCAGTTACATGGGTAGTGCGAACAATTGCGCCGCTGTAAGTTGTTGCCAATGCATTTTGTAACCCACATGCCGCAGAGGCTAAAAAGTGCCCGTAGCCAGAGCCATTGCACAGTAACCAAAGTGCACCGAGTAAAAACACTGCCTCAATAAATAGTGCGGTGTCGTAATGACGCCCTAGTTTAAGTGCTGAACTGTGCAATAAAAACCCAGCAATACCAGACCCTACTAAAAATGACAGTAATACGCCTAATAAATGTAAAGCATCAAGGCTATTGCCATGCATAAGATCTGCTCCAAGCAAGGTTGCAGTTCCCGATAAATGCGATACCGCTTGATGCTCAAAGCTAAGTAAACCAACCGCATTCACGCATCCGGCAACCAATGCCAAAATAAATGCGCCTACTTCAACCCATTTTGGTAACTTAGAAATCACTCGCTCTTTACCTTTTTTATGACCTGTTCTCTCATTCTTTTATGGTACGCCTATTTTTATGACTAAAAACACTTTTTTTCGACTCTTTATATGGTAATTTACAGATAAGTAAATCGATTAAGTGATGATAATGCCCAAGCCAAAAAATTGGACGCTAAAAAGTATTGCCCAAGAGTTAGGCGTTTCAAATGCCACCGTATCAAATGCGTTTAACCGCCCTGATCAACTATCAAAATCTCGCCGCGAGGAGATTTTGGCTGCCTGTAAAAAACTCGGCTATTTTGGCCCTAACAAAGCGGCGCAATCACTGCGCAGAGGGACCTTTAATATCGTTGCCTTGGTGTTGCCAGACAGTGTTGAATACATGGTATCAGATCCCGTTGCAAGCAGCTTTATGCGGGGCGTATCGGCGGTACTCGAAAAAAATGGCATTAACCTTTTATTATTTTCTGGTAATAGCAATAACCTAAATAGCGTAGTCGATTTTGTAGATGGCTTTATCTGTTATGGCCGCCCTCGTAATAAGCAACTTGTTGAACAATTGAAACAAGTACCAAAACATGTGGTGACGGTTGATTTTAATATCGGTCGCGATGCCTCGGTAAACGTTAATAACCAACAAGCCAGTTTTGATATTGCTAAACACGCACTGCAAAAAAATGATGATCGGGTGGCAATTTTAGGGCTGCGCTTACTTGATAACGACGTACTATGCCGAGTTTACGAGCATCACGAGTTTGAAGCTGGTCAGTCTATCGCTCATCAACGACTACGCGGTTATCACCAGGCAATCAGTGATGCTGGCATCACCCTTGGTGATGATAGAACATGGAATATTCCAGAAAGTAGTGAGCGTTTTGCTAGTATTGCCGCCAAAGAAGCGCTTAGCAGCACACCAAGACCAAACGTTTTGTTGTGTATGAGTGATTTAATCGCCCTTGCTGCAATGCGTGAAGCATTAAAAATGGGCTTATCGATTCCAGAAGATGTCAGAATTGTTGGTTTTGATGGCATCGATGAAGGACAACGATTTGTGCCAAAGCTTACGACTGTTCACCAAAACAGCGAAGAAAAAGGCCGCTTAGCAGCGACCTTATTTTTATCGAAAGAGCAGCAAACAGCCGAAATCGACTATCAACTGCAATTGGGGCAAAGTAGTTAAGCTAAAAAGTCAGCCAAATCAACTATGCTTTGTTCGCTGTCGCGGTGATCGACAATGAACACTTCACGGCTAGTAAAGTTGACTTTTAACTCAATTGAGCTGGTATCATCATGCCAGCTTAAACGACACACACTGCCTTCACCGTTCACTGTGAATTCACCGTTAAAAGCTGGGTGCTCATTTCGCAATTGAATAAGTTTAATCAATCCTTTAACCACAGGTTTTGCTAGAGCAGCTTCAATATCTTGTGCATTTAGATAAGGACGATTGATATCACGGCCAACATTTGTACGTGCCAGTAATTCCATATCGTTTTCACAAGCGAACAGACCGCCATAATAAACTTGTGGAATACCTGGCGCGAAGAATTGAATCGCACGCGCTAATAGATAATCAAAGTCATCTGCACCCAGGGCATTATAATACGTACAATTTACTTGATATAAATCAACGTTACTGGCTGCAGCCCCTGTTGCAAGGCGACTTTGCCCATCACTTTTTTCATGAATGGTTTCAACCAAGTTATCAATTTGCTCGGCGTTTAGTAAGCCTGGTTTATCACCCATTGGACCTGCGTCAATAATGCCAATGCCATCATGAGTATCAAGCACTGTTAAACAGTTACGCGGTGAAATTGTTAGCCAATTCACCAATGCTTGCGCATCATTGCTAAATAAACTGTGCAAAATAAGCGGTGGAAGTGCAAAGTCATATACCATATTTACACGTTTTGCGACTGCTACCTGAGTTTGATAATGGCTATGAATTTCGGCAATAGTCTCCATACCAGCATCATTTGCCTGTGCTGAAAGCTTATTTAAATACTCAAACGTTTCGTCCAGCATAAAACAGTTAGTGCCAGCTTCTTTGATAGCATAACCAGCGGCGTCTAAACGAATGATGTTGACATTATTATCAGCAAATTTACCAAGTACAGTGTTTAAGTACTCAATGCCTGCTGTTGATTTCACATTAATATCAATTTGGTTATCGGTAAATGTGGTCCAAAAATCATAGGTTAGGCCATCTCCACATTTAATTGGTGTAAAGCAACTACCTGGACGCGGACGATAAATCGCTTTTTGTTCAGCCTCCGACATGCCATTTGGGAATACATCGTCTTTGGTTAGAAATAAATCCCAAAATTCAGATTGTTTACCTTTGGCTAGCACGTCTTTAAATTGAAACGACTGTGCTGAAACATGGTTAACAATCAAGTCAGCCATCAAATCATAGTTTGCACCAAGCACTTTGATGTCTTCCCAGCTACCAAGACGCGAGTCTACTTCACTATGATCAATAGGATCAAAGCCAGCATCACTGCCATCAATCGGATTATAAAATGGCAACAAATGTACACCTGCAAACACATTGTTAAGTGGGCCATTTAATAAATTACTTAATTCATCAATACCTTGACCGGTAATACGGTCTGCGTAGGTGATTAATTGCACTTTATTGTTGATCATAATTGTTAATACCAAGTTGAAACTTAATCGATTAAGATATATCTTTAACCACGACAGCAAATTATTCAAGCAGTTTTTACAACTTTTATACACTAAGATACATAGTAAAGGTGTAAGCCTTCACATGAGGATACAACAATGAATAGAACACACGATCCTTTGCAAATGATTAGATGGTTGACATACATGATGTTTTTTATGTTTGCCATGACCTCTGATGCGGTTGGTATGATCATTCCTGAGTTAATAAAAGAATTTGACCTCAGCATGACACAAGCTAGTGCATTCCATTATGCCCCAATGGCACTGATTGCTTTTAGTGGCCTATTTTTAGGATTTCTTGCCGACAGTTTTGGCCGTAAACAAACGATAATGTTGGGCCTGGGTTTATTTACGATTAGTTGTTTTTTATTCGCAATAAGCAGCAGCTTTAGCATATTTGTAGTGCTACTTAGCTGTATAGGCCTTGCTATTGGTTTATTCAAAACAGGTGCTTTAGCATTGTTAGGTGATATCTCTAAAAACAATTTAGAGCACACAAAAACCATGAATTTAGTCGAAGGCTTTTTTGGTATCGGTGCTATCGTAGGCCCTGCTTTAGTGAGCTTTTTAATTACGCAAAAAGTTAGCTGGACTTACCTATATGTTATTGCAGGGGTTTTATGCTTAATTTTAACCATTATAGCTTGGCGTGCAGATTACCCTAAACCTAAAAAGCAAGAAGAACACGCAAAACCTGCCTCCCTTGCCACCACTATGAGCATGATGAAAAACCCTTACGCACTTGGTTTTTCTTTAGCGATTGCCCTTTATGTAGCAACCGAAGTGGCTATTTATGTGTGGATGCCTACTCTACTTGGCGATTACACTGGCCCATGGCAATTACTGGCAACCTATGCATTGACCTTATTTTTTATTTTACGCGCTGCGGGACGTTTCTTAGCGGTATGGCTTTTAAACCACTTAAGCTGGCAAGCGGCGATGCTGTATTTAAGCTTAGGGATCGCACTATGTTATTTAGGCTTAATATTTGGTGGTGTTGATTGGGCAATATTCTTATTACCCTTATCAGGTCTGTTTATGTCAATGATTTACCCAACCTTAAACTCGAAAGGTATTTCTTGCTTTGCCGTTCAGCAGCACGGTGCGGTAGCTGGGGTCATCCTGTTTTTCACTGCATTATCTGCAGCTGCAGCCCCACTACTTATGGGTATGATCAGTGATTTCTTTGGCCACATTCGTTATGGGTTTTATCTCGCAACAGGTTTCGCATGTTTACTGTTTTTAGCCATGCTATATAACTACTTACGCAACCCTGCTGAGCAAGCTTTAGCGCAGCACAGTGCATTAAGCCACTAAATAAAAATCGTTAAAAATCAATTATCGAACATAAATTGTGCAAGTTTTTCGCTAAAAAGACTTGCACTGTGTAAAATTATTGTTATCTTTACTTAATCGATTAAGATAGCAATTTAGACAACAAACCATCTGGGATTGACACGAGGCACATTATGACAACACACAAACATGCCCTTTACACATTAAGCGCGCTTGCGCTAGCAGTAAGCCAAAACTTACACGCCGAAGAGCAAGCACAACCAGCAGAGGCTAAAAAAAGCGGCCTTGAAACAATCGTTGTAACAGGTGTACCGCGCCGTACAACGATTATGGCATCAAGTTCATCGGTTAGCAGCGTTACATTAGCAGAAATTGAAGTATCAACACCACGCTCTACAGCAGAAGCATTCAGAACAATCCCGGGTGTTCGTTCAGAATCAACAGGTGGTGAAGGTAACGCGAATATCGCAGTACGTGGTTTACCTGTTGCATCGGGTGGTGCTAAGTTCTTGCAACTACAAGAAGATGGCTTACCTGTTATGCAGTTTGGCGATATTGCCTTTGGTAATTCAGATATCTTCATGCGTTTAGATTCAACAGTACAAAGTGTTGAATCAATCCGTGGTGGCTCAGCTTCGACAGCAGCAAGTGACGCACCAGGCGGTATCATCAACTTTATTTCAAAAACGGGTGAGAACGAGTCAGGTAGCGTATCAACCACGGTTGGCCTTGATTATGACTCTATTCGTACTGACTTTGAGTATGGTACGTATTTAAATGACAGTGTGCGCTACCACATTGGTGGCTTTGTTCGCCAAGGTGAAGGCCCACGTGAAACCGGTTATACATCAAATAAAGGTGGCCAAATTAAGGCAAACCTGACTAAAGAATTTGATGCCGGTTATGTTCGTGTTTACTTTAAGCACCTTGATGATAAAAGCGTAGGTTACCTACCTATGCCAATGTACTCAAATGGCGATTCAATCCCAGGCTTTGATTCGCAATCAGATACGCCGCATTCAGCACTTTTCACACAAACTCTGCGTTTAAATGGCGATAACCAAATTAGTACTGGCGATATGACCGACGGTATGAATCCGGTTGTTACCTCAGTCGGTTTTGAAGCGGCATTTGATTTAGAAAACGACTGGCGTATCGAAAACCGCTTTAGAACATCGTCAGTGAGCGGTAACTTTATTTCTCTTATTCCAGCTGAAGTTGCATCTGCAAGCTCTATTGCCTCTAGCATTGCTGGTGATGGTGCATCACTTGTTTATGCAAATGGTGGCTCAGCAGGCGAAGCTTACGGCGATGACGATTTAGCAATGCGTATTCACACATTCGATGTAACGCTAAATGACATGGGTTCAATTGTTAATGATCTTAAGTTAACTAAGTCGTTCTCTGATGACACTAGTGTTACTTTTGGTTACTTTGCATCAAGCCAATCAATTGATATGTCTTGGCTTTGGAACTCTTACGTTATGGAGCTAAAAGGCGACAACGCAGCATTACTTGATGTTACCGCTGCTAATGGCGATAGCTACTCTGATAATGGCTTGTACGCTTATGGTACTCCATACTGGGGTAACTGCTGTCAACGTAACTACGACACAGAATACGAAACGCGTGCACCTTACATTAACTTAGCAACTAAGTTTGGCGATTTAAGCATTGATGCAAGTGCTCGCTATGATTCAGGCGAAGCACGTGGCAACTACGCAGGTGCAGTTACATCTACGATTGATATGAACGGCGACGGTACCATCTCAATTCCAGAGCAAAATGTTGTTGGTATTGATAACGCAAATCCAAGCATTGTTAACTACGACTGGCACTACAGCTCATACTCAATTGGTGCGAACTACCAAATTGACCCAAGTTTCGCGACATTTGCCCGCTTAAGTAAAGGTGGCCGCGCAAATGCAGACCGCTTACTATTCGGTAAAGTAGAAGCTGATGGTTCAGTTGCCGAAGCCGATGCAATTGATGAAGTAAATCAATATGAGTTCGGTGTGAAAAAACGTTTTGATTCACTATCAGTATTTGCAACAGCATTCTACGCAGAAACTGAAGAGCAAAACTTTGAAGCAACATCACAAAAATTCTTTGACCGCGAGTACGAAGCAAAAGGTATTGAGGTTGAATCAACGTACTACGTTGGTGATTGGGACTTCCGTGGTAACTTTACTTGGACAGATGCAGAAATTGCTAAAGATGCGTTATCGCCAGAGTTAGTTGGTAATACACCACGTCGTCAAGCTGACCTAATCTACTCATTAATGGCAACTTACAACTTTGACAAAGGTGCTGCTGGCCTGAGCTTTATTGGTACAACGGATGCTTACGCACAAGACAGTAACGACCTTAAATTTGATGGCTATACACAAGTGAATGGCTTTGTAAGTTACAACCTGTCTGAAAACTTAAGCCTATCGCTTAACGTGAACAACCTGTTCGACACCGTAGGTATCACAGAAGCAGAAGAAGGCTCTGTACCAGATAACGACATTATTCGCGCCCGTACTATTAACGGCCGTACAACGTCGCTTACTTTAAAATATTCTTTTTATTAATACCTCTCCTCCCTCTTTAGCCCAGTATTTACTGGGCTTTTTGCGTTTTACGTGTTCTTAGTAACAGCAACAAAAGGGCTTTGTATAAGACTAGGTTGTTGCTCTTTTCTTTTCACATAACTAAACAGTATTAAGCAGCCTAAAGCTAAGCTTGCAGCAAGCATTGAACCTAGGCTTGCAAATCTAAAGCTGTGAAACTGTGCAATAACTCCTGTTGCCCCTGCCCCACACATAACCCCTAATTTAATCGCGTTCGTGTAAAACGCCGAGGTAAACCCAATACGCTCTGGTAGCTGATCTTGTAATACGGTTAAACCAATGCCCGCAAAAATACCGTAAAACAGGCCATTTAAAACTTGCAGCGCGATTAAATGCCATACCTGTGTGGCAAAAAACACCCCTAAATAAAATACAATGGCGCAACAAAATGCGACTACAAGCATCGAAACCTTACTGTATCTTTTAGCAAGCTTTGCCCCATACAGCATGATAGGAATTTCTAACAGTGCCACAACACCCATAAATAGCCCAGGCGTATGCTCAGCAAATCCTAGTTCAGTAATGCTATAGAGCGGCAGTGCCGATGAATACATTATATTGCCCGTTGAGCCAAGCATAATAGCTAAGCCCAACAACCAAAATGATAAACTCGCAGCGGCTGCTGGCTCTGAGCTATGTTGTGACTTTTTAGCGCTATAGTCAGGAATGAACTTAAATGCAAAGATAAGCGCAACCAATGCACACGCTGCAGCAAAGTAAAACGAGCGGCTAAACTCGCCTCCCGAGGCTAACAAATAGCCAAGCGGCGGGCCGCCCACCCAAGCAAAAGAAATAGCGGCACGTAAACGCGAATTAAAACTGGTGATGTCGATGTTCTGTTGACGCCCTGCCCATTGCCTTGCCACGGTCATCATTTGCGGAATTGCTGCATTTCCCATAGCTAGAAATAACACGCCTGCAAGTAACACTTGCCAAAATGCAGTGGCATTAGCAAAGGTCACTAACGCACACACCATACCTGATACAGCCACCATAAATAACTTACGTGCACTAGTTCCTTTATCAGCCATACCACCCAGCCACTGACTAATAATTAACCCCGTAATAGTTACTGCTACCATATAAACACCCAAATAAACGGGTGGTGTCTGCAGCCCTTCTATAATGAATAAGCTCATCAAAGGGTTAACGAATGCCCCCATTAATCCCGTTAGCATGCTTAGAAGAATAAAAATTACACCATGCTGTTTAAGCAATGCTTTCACCAACAACTCCACATCAAAACGACAATTTAATAAACAAATTAAAGGGCGCAGATTATACACAGCTTTGCTGTAATTTTCATTTTGTAATACAAATAATAGAGAAGGAGTTTCGCATAATGAAGCTATGCTTTTAAGAAGAGACAATTAACTGTTAAGAACAAACAATTACTTGCCAATAGGGTTATCCCTTAAGCTGTTACTATGACTGAAACAACTTAAGAGATACAGCTTGAACTCGCAATATACTTACAGCTGCGAGAATTGCTTGAAGTGATAAACCAATACCTTTAAAGCGTGCTATTTAGTAATTTATAAAAGCGAGATGTCACCCCGTTTGTCCAGCCAAACCCTTGTTGCACAGCATATTCACCACCACCGGCTCGACTAACTAACTCACAAACGTTATATTTTTCTAATAAGCACTTATCTTCAGTAAAACGCATTTCAATCATGCTCAACCAATTTTTCATAATTGCCTGCGCTTCACTAACATAACCATAATCAGAGAGCCCTTTTACAGCAAACCACTGTAGAGGAGCCCAGCCATTAGGGCTATCCCATTGTTGTGAAGTGCTACATAAAGTTGTTACTAATCCACCCGGTTTTAAAAACTCTGACATCAGCTTTTGCTTTACCTGTTTGGCTTGCCTAGCAGACGCTGCGCCAACAAACAACGGCACCGCTGTTGCCAATGAATCAACCTCACTTTGCTGATTTAAACGAATATTAAAATCTCGATATACCCCAGCCTCACTATGCCAACAATATTGGTCAATTGCTTGCAAACGAAGAGCGGCTAATTCTTCTATGGAATGACATTTTTGATCCTTACCCAGCAGTCGATAAAAGTCTCCAAGTGTTCTTTCAAGGTTATAAAGCAAACAGTTTAGGTCAACTGGGACGATATTGGTGGTTTCAATCGTTTTTAAATCATGATGATCTACAAGCCAGCGACTACTGAAGTCCCATCCTGACTCGCATGCCGCTCGTATATGTTGAAAATAACTTAACTTTTGTACCTCATCGAGACCTTCAGCATCGTGTAAATCTTCTTTTAATGATTCAGGTCGAGGAGTTGTAGAGCTATCCCAATAACGGTTTAAAATTGCGCCATCAGGCATTCTTACAACTCGCTTTATTAAAGGTGTTTGCGTTGATAATTCGCTACAATCTTGCATCCAAAATTGATACTCAGACTCTAAAGCTTCAATAGCACTTGCAAGCCAAGTTAAATCATCCTGATGCTGATATTTAGCTTTCCAAAGCATAGTAAGCATGAGTGCTAATACAGGTGGTTGTGAGCGACTACTGTAATAGATTCGATTACCATTTGGTATGCAACCATTGCGATTTTGCAGGTCAATAAAGTTGTTTACCATTGCTTCTATTGTTGCAAGATCACCAATATCCTCAAGGCCTAATGCGGTAAAATAACTGTCCCAATAATATATTTCCTGAAATCGTCCACCAGGCACAATATAGTCATAAAACAGCGGTAACAATGAGCTTGATAAGTCTGTATCTGCACTGCGGTGTAAGTGAGGCCATAAATCAGCAATATATTGTTGTACTGAAGAAGTATCTATCTTAGCTGTTGGGATTGTTTGGTCGGCAAACATAAAATGAGTCATTACAAACTCACGAAGCTCCTCGCCTCTCAAAGGCCCAACGAGCAAATATAATTCACAAGCACTTTGCCAAGACAAATTAGGAATGGCATCAGCAAACATCTTAGAATCAGCAAACACCTCTTCTAACTGCACATCTTTAAATAATTGACTATCAAGAAAGCTCATAAATACCCTTTATTGTTCAGCTGAAGTTGTATGAGAAAGAGGTTTTAACGTGTGTTTCTTGAACACTGAAACACTCACCAATAACAATGCAATAGGTACCAAAGTTAAATAAAAGGCATGTTGGCCACTAAATTTATCAAATACCAACCCTGTAATAATTGAGCCAGTAGTCCCTCCAAGAGCAGAAAAAACAACTATCAGTCCTGTCATTGCTGCGTGCTGATACTTAGCCAATGAACTCAACATAACTGAGTTAAGTACCGGATAAATCGGTGCCATAAAAAAGCCAATCAGGGGTAACATGAATGCAGCAAGTGGTACATCAAATATTGTTTTTACTTGGCTACCATCAACGTTGTGCGTCATAGGTAATACAAGTAAAACCAGCACAGCCATAGATATTAAGCAACTGATTAATATACTAAACCAATTTAGATAGCGCAGTAATTGACCAGCAACCAAGCGACCTAGCGCAAGCGCCGCAGCAAATATACTTGCTAGCTGAATACTTACATCAACGGGGAGCATTAAAACTTGATTATTAAAAGTAGGTAACCAAGTACCTACTCCCTGTTCGATTAATACATAAAGAAAGGCACTGATAATAAAAATTAACACCAACGGTTTATACGCAAGCCTTAGCATGTCAATAAACGCGTGAATTTGTGAGTAATGCGAGCCCTTTAATTCAGGTGATTTAATTGGTGCTGTAAAAACAGCTAAAAAGGCTACGGCAACAATCAAGGCAAGCAAATAATATACATTTAACCAGTGAGTGCTCTGCACATCATTTGGATCGATAAATAAAGCAAAGATCCAATAGCCTGCTAACACACCTAGCATAAACACCCCTTCAATGGTGTTTAGCAACGCTGAGTGCTTATTAGCACTGTCTGTTACCTGGCCAATCACTGAATAAACAGAAATTTTCATCACTGCAAAGCTACAACCAATTGCTGCAAACAGTGCCTTTAGTACCCAGAACTGTGCAATTGTTGGTACAACTAAACACATAACAGCGACAAAAACTAAGGCAGCCAACATCGCGATTTTATAACCAACCCTAGGAATAAACGACGCAACTAAGAATGAAACAATTGCTATGCTTAAGTCTTTAAAACCCTCTAAAACAGATGCGTCTGTTTTAGTCACACCTAAACTATTTATTGCTTGCAAAATAACAGTACCGACACTGTTTAGCATAATAGCAAATACAAAATAGCTGCACGCCAATGCGACTGTTATTCTGATCGGATTCATTCACTCAAACCTAAGATTATTTTTATTTAGTCTAGTTTAGCAATCAAGTAAATGCAAACGTTTGCAAACGCATTTAAACAAATATTTAACAACAGCTCAAATCAACGCTGACTGGATTGTCTACAAATTAATTCAATATCAACAACTTGAGAGGTGGTTGTTTGCCCCGAAAACTGCGCTATTAATTTTTCCACAAGAATAACTGAGGCACGCTGCGTATTCTGTTTAATACTTGATAAGGAAGGATGGCTGATATCTGCCATTGCGATATCGTCAAAACCGACTAAAGCGACATCATTTGGAATACTAATATAACGCTCTTTTAACGCTTTCATAGCGCCAAGTGCCACCATATCGCTACATGCCATAATACCGTCAAAATATAGGCCTTTTTCAACCAAGAGTTTATTTATACTTTTGTAAGAAGCGCCGCTTGTAATATCAATAGAAACCACATGAGGTGTGGCTTTCGCACTCGCTATCGCATCTAAATAACCTCGGTGGCGCTCACCTATTTCGGCATGCCCAGGATCACCTAAGAACAAAATATTCTTGGCTCCTTTATTCAATAAATGCTCAGTAGCAAGCCTACCACCTAAATAATTATCGCTCCCTACAATAGGGTAATTGCTGGGCGATTTAGGATCTCCCCAAACCACTAGGGGCACACCAGCATCTGCTGCAGCTTCGATATTTGCTTGATTCTTACCCTGCCCAACTACTATAAGACCGTCAGCACGACGACTATTTATGAAGTAGTTGGCCCAATCGTCGCTCGCCATAAATGAGTTTGAAAGCAGCAATTCTAAGCCAAATTTATTCAATGCAAGATTAATTTCGCCAACAACTTTAAGTAGAAAAGGGTCATTTATAGACTGCTCGGTGTCCCCATCTAGGTTAATTATCACGGCAACAACATTGGTTTTTTGTGTTCGTAAACGACTTGCAGCAGTGTTTAAACTAAAATTATGCTGTTTGGCTAAGCGTTGAAGCTTTACCCTTGTTTCCTTTTTAATCAATGGGTTATCATTCAGGGCGCGAGACACAGTTGATGTCGAAACCCCTGCTAATTTAGCCAGATCAGCGAGCTTCAATTTTTTTTCATTCATAATGCTAAAACACTGGGTGCTGTCCTTAGAATATGTGCCAGCAATATAACATCATTTTAACTAAACCGCTGCGTTTCAGCAGATAATATTTTTTCAGTAGCACGCATTTCATACTCTAATCCTGTGTTCAAATTTACAACAAAAAGTTATAAAAACCATTTGCAAACGTTTGCATTGATCTTTATGGTTTAAAAAAGCAAGGCATTAACAATTGCAAAAATCGTTTCAATAACTTGCTTTACACACAAAAGGAAATGGGAACACACAATGATGACAACAACATATACTCGCAGTGCATTAGCCTCTGCAATCCTGCTAGCAATCAGTGGCCAAACTGCAATGGCCGAAGAACAGCCACAAAAATCAGCAAATGAAAAAGTAGAACGAATTGTCGTATCGGGCACACCTGCCGGTATCGGTGTTCGTAAAATCGACGCTGGTTACGCCGTGACAAACATTGATGCCGATCAAATTGTTAAACTATCGCCAAAAAGTACAGCTGACTTGTTTAAAGCCGTACCAGGTGTGTGGGTAGAAAGTTCAGGTGGTGAATCTGGCGCAAACGTGTTTGTGCGTGGTTTTCCCGGTGGTGGCGATGCGCCATTTTTAACATTGAGTCTTGAAGGCTCACCAATTTACCCTGCACCTACTTTATCATTTTTAGAAAACTCGTCGTTATTCCGTTTAGATGAAACCATTGAAACAATGGAAGCACTGCGTGGTGGTCCAAACCCTGTTGTATCAAACGGCCAGCCTGGTTTAACAACGAATTTCCGTTTAAAGCGTGGTGGTGAATACACTGAAGGTGTTTTCAAATACACGACCTCAGATTATGACTTGCAGCGACTTGATGCTGTGGTAAGTGGTGAGGTTTCTGATGATCTATACTTTATGGTGGGTGGTTATGTTAAAAGCTCACCAGGTATTCGTGATGCTGGTTTCACATCAGAAAAAGGCAGCCAGTTCACAATTAATATCACAAAAGAGTTAGAAAACGGCACCATTAATTTATACACCCGTCAAACAGATGACCACGGTGCTTGGTACTTACCAACACCACTGAATGTTGACGGTATTGATGCTGAGTACACGCAACTAGGTACTTTAAATCGCCAAGCAACTATTTACACAGGCCCAAATAATGACGAACGACAAATCGACTTAGGTGAAGGCCGTGGTTGGAAAGGTCATGTTTCTGGCGGTAGTATCAAACTTGAATTTGATAACGGCTGGAGCTTTACAGATCGCTTTAACTTCACCAAGGGTGATGCTAACACATACGGCTTAGTACCGGCAGGCTCTGCAACAACGATTGAAACAGCTGCTGAAACCGGTGAAACGATAACAGGTCCAGTAACAGGTGCAGTAACTGGCACAGAATACGGCGCAGACACGGCGGTGCAAAAAGTTGGCCGTTGGGTGGCATTAAAAGAGATCAGCGCATTCACCAATGATTTAGCGTTTGCTAAAAAGCTTGATAATCTATCGCTGGCATTTGGTTATTACACAGCAAGCACATCAGCAAATGACTGGTGGAGCTTAGGCAATGTAGCGTATCACGTGCTTGAAGCAGGTGGCGAAATGCTAGACGGTTTCGAATGTAATGCAAGTGTTGATGGTTGTGGCTTTAACTACGATATCAATTCAACAGGTGATGCACGCACCAATGCGTTTTACACAACAGCTCAATATAAATTCAACGATGACTTTACGCTTGATGCAGGTATTCGTTTTGAAAACCATGAAGTGGAATACTCAGTTGATGAAGGTCTTGACGGTGTGATCACTCAGTCTGTTCAATATGACGAAAGCAAAACATCGTGGACAACAGGTATTAACTACTCAATTTCCGATGACATGGGCGTATTTGCTCGTGTAAACCGTGGTTACAAAATGCCTTACTTCGACGACTTCCGTGATAACTATGGTGCTTACCAAAATGGCGAAAAGCTAATTAAAGAAGTAACACAAGCTGAGTTTGGTTATAAATTATTAACAGACAGCACCGACTTTTACGCAACATTCTTCACTAACGAAGTAAAAGGTGACACATTTAATCGTCGACCAGGTGACCCATCTGAAATTTTAACCAACGAAGCATACGGTATTGAGCTTGATTATAACTACAACCATGAATCTGGTTTCTCAGTTAACTTAAACTCAACGCTTCAAGAAACTGAAATAACAGAAAGCCCAACTAACGAAGGCAACGAAAGTCAGCGTCAGCCAAAATGGCAAGTACGTTTAACACCAAGCTATGACTTTGAAGTTAGTGACATGTATGCAACCTTGTACGGCACAATCTCAGCGGTTGATGACCGCTACGGAAACAACGAAAACTCAGTTACTTTAGAAGGTTACGAAAAAGTAGACATAGGTTTAATTGTTGAACCTATGGAAGGTATTAAAGTGCAGTTAGCGGTTGATAACTTAACTGACGAACAAGGCATAACAGAAGGTGACCCTCGTAATGCTGATGCACCGAATGGTCGTTACATTATGCCGCGTACTACACGCTTAAGTATTAGCTACGAGTTTTAATAATAACTCCCTAATCCCTTGATTGTAAAATCAATACCCAAGCCACTGAGTTATTAAAACCTGTGGCTTTTTTCATTTATTAGTAACTCTAGCAAATGCTCTGCAATAGCTCGATGCGACTCAAGGGTTAAATGTATACCTTCTTGCTGGCAAGGCGGAGCTATTGCTGTGATATCCAGGAACAGCGTTTGCTGTTTCACACACAGTTCAGAAAAAGCCTTAACTAGCTCATTAGACTTTGCAGCCGCCCCCGCATAAATAGATTGATATGCGCCAACTTCATAAACCCTAGCAGCGCTTAGTATTATAATTTTGGGTAAGTCTCGATGTAGATAATATTTCTTTATGTTTGAGATGAGGGCTTCTAGTGCCTTGGCAATATCAGCAACCGACAGTGCAAAACGGCGCTTTAAATCATTCGTGCCGAGCTGAATAACAATCACATCTAAATGATAAGCCGCTAGGTAAGGCTCTAAGTACTTAATACCCAGTTTATCGCCACTGAAAGGTGGGTCGTTCACCAGCGTGCGATTAGGCTGGCCAGCTTCAATAACTTGATAGCCGGCACCTAATTTAATACCAAGTAAACTAGGCCAGCGCTCATCAGCAGCAAAGCGCTTACCATCGACGGGCGAAATACCAAAAGTGTTTGAGTCACCAAAACATAAGATATTCATTAGAATGGATTAAGTGTATAACCTTGTTGCTGCAACTGTGCATGCGCGGTCATTGCCGATAACGCCATTTGCACACCAGGAATAAGCTGTTGCTGCTTTACCTTCATGTGCGTTGCAGACTGCCCACACACATACACAACGGTATTATGTGCCAACAATTGTGAGATCAATTGCTGATTTTTATTGTCACTATCAAAGCGCTTTTTATAAAAACTGTTTTCCAGTACATCAACACTTGCGCCACCATGCACAACTAAAGCAAGTTGAATGTTCTCAGGCTTCACACCATGGGCTATATGCATATTAATGAACCTTGCTAATGAGTTCATTTTGTTATTCTGCGCCCCTTTTTCTGCCGCATCAGCTACATCAAATGCCACTTTGAACACCGTTTGATCAGAGATTGGTGCATGGTTTGGCACATCATAATAAAAACCAAAACCTTTGATAGCAGGCTCAGCTTGCTCTGCATAACTAAACGAAGATAATAAGGCTAAAGATAAACCTAACAGTGTTGATTGCATGAAAGTTCCTGTTGTTTTTTACTTTAGCCTACCTTGTTTAGACGCGTTTAACTAGCATCAATATGTTGATGCGCTTTAAAGGTCATTCCTAAGTAATTGAAGGTGTTTTTAAACATCTCGATAAACGCGTTAGGTGCGTGTGCAGAACCTGCATTTGACAGCAATGAAAACTGCTTTTCACGCAGTGTTCTCAGTTTTGGCCTTAGCGTTTCATCATCCATATAATCAGTGATCCGGTCTAAAAATGCTTTAAACTGCGGTGTGGTGTTATACCAATACACTGGCGATGCCAGCACCCAGTGTTGATAATTTAACAGCGCTTCGAATACCGCATAAAAATCATCATTTTTATATTGCTTGTCATAGCAATAAGGCGAGATAACATAGTCATCTAGGCATACCACATCGCCACCATATTGCGTTTTATAATCATTAACTTGTAAGCTCGTGTTACCCTGTTTTCGCGCACTTGAATAAATAATTACCGTATTTGTTGTTGGTTTTTGTTGCATTACTATCACTCCTTTTTTTATGATGTGCGCAGCGTAAAACCTCAAGCTAACTTTAGGTCAACACCTTGGAGCAAATTATGGCAGATAAAAAACTTGTTGATGCAAACCTATCGGTTGGCTTTGTCGCAAAACGCAGTGGCGTAAAAGTTTCAACCTTGCATTTTTATGAGTCGAAGGGGCTTATTCGCAGCTGGCGAAATAACGGTAATCAGCGCCGCTATAAATCCGATGTATTACGCCGAATTGCTGTAATTAAAGCTGCACAAACTATGGGCATAACCCTTGAAAACATTAAACAAACGTTAAGCACCCTACCTAATCAGCGTACACCCACTAAACAAGATTGGGCAGCTCTTTCAAAGGTATGGCAAACACAACTAGATGAACGAATTCAATACATGCAGCGTTTACGCGAGCGCGTTAACGGTTGTATTGGCTGCGGCTGTTTATCAATGGCAAAATGCCCTATCTACAACAAAGACGACTATTTAGGTGAGGAACATAGCGGCGCTGTGCTTTTAGAAAGAGATTAAAGTTTATAAATCAAACAGCTGTGAAATACTAAGTAAAAATAATAAAAGGAATTTAATAATGGATATAGGAAATAAAAATACCCCAAAGATAACCACCGCATTTAAAACCGTTGATAATAAAGAGCTAAAAAGTACTGGCTTTTGGCTAAACCAATTATTCCTCGTTTTTTCAACTATTTTTGGGGTTTATCTTGCAGCCCAAAGTGGTTTAGAGCAAGCTTTAAAATTCGACTCATTCAGTAAAATGGAAGATAATTATTATCTTAGAACCTCTCTATATGATGAAGTTAAAGATAATGCTGAACATCTCAAAAAATTTGCTAACTTACTAGCAAAAAGCCCGCCTAAGTCCGAACTTGAATATAACAAGCCAACAATCGAAAAGTATATTTGGCAAACCATGCAATATTCCCCCACAACTTTAGAAACGCCCAGTGAGTTCTTAACTGAAATTCGTCGTTTTTATAGCAAAAGTCAATTTATAATTGATTCAGCAATCAGTAGAAAAATGTCGGCTAAACATGCTTCAGAGCTGTTAAATGAAGAGGTCGATAGCATAAATAACAAGACGTTACCAAATTTAAAAGGCAGTGCATTAAAGCTACAAAATGAGCTGAATAAGAATGGAATACAAATAAGCTCATTAAAAGAAAACTAAAAATGATAAGAAGTGGGCATGCTATTCAGCATGCCCACTTTGTTATTAATCTAAGCCATTTAAGCCGTCTTTTGCGGCGCGATAAAGAGCACCAAGAGTCGAGTCAAAAGCCCACTTAATAACACTGTATGTTAGTTCTACGGCTTTGCTAACAACTTTACCAGCAAAAACCAACATATGACCAATGAGGCCCAGTGTTTGTGCAGCAAATGATGCTGATGCTTTCGCAATTTTATCTAAAGTTCGAGCAAGCATATCGTAAAATGTCAGGCCTGTTCCAATCGCTGCTTGTGCAGCGACAGCACTGTAATAACCAGCGTCTTTTAATAAGGTAACAAGCGCCGCACCTAATTTATCTGCCCAATGTGAATTGAATGATGCTTGATTACGATCTTCAAAATTTAAACGCACAGGTGTATTTAGATAATGATTCGCACGAATTGTCAGGTTGCCCCAATCATTACTATTTGCGGTATTGATGTAGCCAGGTGTACCACTGAGTTTGTGGGCAGCACCTTTTAAACCTTGCCCGCTGTCTAAACGAATTTCTTGGCCCTGATAAGGAGCATGAGAAAATGGCCATAACGGCACTTTAGTGACAGGATCGGCACCATGAGTACAACGATAAATCTTATCGATTCTGCCTGTTGCGGCTCTTGAGAAGTTATCTAGACCAACACGAGGAGAGCCAAATGTATACAGCTTTACAGGTAACGAATATTCAGCTTTGATCCAATCTGCCGCTAACGTTGCAAGTGCACCACCTAAGCTATGGCCAACTAAATGTACGCATCCTGTTACTTTGTCTCGTATATTTGCTGTTACAAACTCTTGCAAGCCCGGCTTCATTGTGTAAAACGTTTTATTAAAACCCGCATGGACCATACTACCGTTTGAACCACCACTTAAACCGAAGTTTGCATCTGTTAAACCATCTCTTAAAGAGGCTGTGCCGCGAATGGTGATAACAGAATCACCTTGAAACTCATTTTTTCCGTGTGCAACTAAACCAAAGCCTGTGCTTAAACCAAATAAATGAGAGAAAAACCCACCCGACACACCTTGTACAGCACTTGGGTTAATTGAGAAGTTAAAATTATTTCGCAAAGATGCATGCAATGAGTGATTAAGTAAATTTGTTGTTTTAATACTTTTTGCTTTATAAGCAAGCTCAGCGAGTTGCACCGCTTGAGTAGGCGTCAAGGTATTCATATAAGTTCCCTTTGTATGAGTCGTGTTAGGTTAAAGTTTACATGATGTATAAATCGCAAAAGTATGGCTTGTATCTTCTTCGATAGGAATATCGTATGTTTCTGGCTCTTTAGAGATATCGCATTTTAAATCAGCAAGTAATCGTTTGAGGGTTTTACTGTTTTCATGAAGTGAAACAAGTGTATACCACAATATTATTCCCTCTGGCGTGCCATTCTCTAAATAAATGTGCTGTACCAATGAGTCATTATCGAACATGTTAGCTGGCTTACTGGTTTTAATTGTTTTTTCTGAAAACGTAAAATAGCCCTGTTCATCAGTTACTGTTTCGTCGATATATTCATCACCGTAAGTAAGTGAACGCATCACTTTGGTATTTGCAACAGGTTTTCCATCATCAAATAACTGCCCTTTTACAGGAGCAGACAAAATAAAATCACTTTTATTAAAGAAACCAAACATATTCGCAAATACCTGTGTTGTAGTGAATAAAACAAATAACGTAGCAATTAATATAGCTAAATGACTAATCCTTGATGAAAACACACCAAGCCTCCTTGCAATGCAATTTATGGCAACAAAAACCTTATTATGCTGATTTATACATTATTAATTCACGCAGAATAAAAACAACAAAACAGGTACAAATAATAACTGATAAATAAACCTACTTGCAAGGTTAAAAAATCAGACTTCAGTACTAAAAAACACTGCATATATAATTTTCACGATAATAGCTAATCCTATTCCCATTGATAATACATATGCATAGAAGAAAGCAATAGCGCCGCCAGAGGGATCATTTAGTTTATCAATTGCTATACACATTGAGCAGAAAATAAAAAATATGGCTATATTTATAAACAAGCCAAGAATAAAACTGCCATCAACGAGTGGAGATATACCTATTAACGCAGCCGCAAGTATCAAGAAAGTACCTGATAATGCTGGCTTTAACTGAAAGCGAAACTCGAGTACTTTAAGTAAAAATGTAAAAACCATTAAACCTAAATAGTAAAATGAAGGCCAAAATAGCTGATAAAATGGCTCAACTAACTGATCAGTATCAGCAATTGTTGGCTGAAGTTCTGATGAGCCTGTAAATAATGAAATTAACCAATATATAACGCCAAAAATAAGCAGCCACGACGTCACAAAACGCAAAGTTAGGATGATATCCAATGGCCTTTTGCCCTTTGACTCTAAAGTTTTAGCGAGTGTTAAACCTAATAGTGTGACGCCACTTAACATCCCAACTGCGAACCAAAACTGCTCCATGTAAAAATAAGCAACACTAGGCGTGATACCCAAAAGACCAAAGTTAAATAGCATGACAGTCGAATCTTGCGAGTCTTCATTAAGATCAACTTCTTTTGCAAATAACGCAAAGTAAATAAACAATGGCTGTAACAGCAGCATAAAAATGCACGCATTCATTAATGACATAAACCATCCTTGTACTTTGTTTACCTAAACTCAGGCTTTTATAGATTACTGATTAATTCTTTGAAAATAAGGCTTAAGCTTTAAAAGTCCTGACTCAAGTTCAAACTTTTGAATGTTTGGATTGGTGGATTTTAGGCCATTAACTAAATGACTATGGATCATCGTAGCCATCCCCTCAAAGCCCGCTGGCGCACTGGCTAGCAAGTCTTTTAATAAGGGTTGAATAAGAACCTGATGTTCTTCGATTAAGTCCGGTTTGTTATAAACATCGTTAACTAGTTGAGTGAGTGTTTGTTGATGTTGTTGTTCCATACTGTTTCTATAGCGCATTTAACTGCGTTTATAGCTCCTTGCTGTGAGATTAAACTTCTTGATTTAAAATAGGTGAATAAAGCCCATGAGTTCTAAATTAGCGTATATGGGCTTCATACAGTATGACCTTGTTTAACTAATTCCAATATAAGGCGATACTTTTACTGCTGCTATTACTAACTGATTGAGTTTTTCTAGCATCCAATAAAGTATTTTCTTCGCTTTGGCATAAGTAATATCAACCAAATTAACGCCAGGCTTACCAACAAAGTTAAGTATATGGCCTAGCACCCCTTTGCAATCTTCTGCATATTTCGAGGACATTTTTGATATTTCAACCAAACTACGTGCTAAAGCATCATATATAGTTAAGGTACCAGCAACGACACCTTGCGCTAATATGCTTGTTATTTTGCCACTCTCTCGTAAGAGCGTTAATAGTGCGCTCGTGATTTTATCTGCCCAGTGAGCATTAAATGATGCATGATGGCGATTAACATACTTTAAACGTGTCATCGTCAAATTAGATAATGAGCCTCTTTCCATACTTTTATAGTCTGGGTAACGAGATGCGGTATTAATATAACCTGGTGCATTCCCTGCCATTTTGTGAGCAGCCCCAGTTAAAGAAACACAAGTACTAAGCCTATACTCGCTCCCAGCATGTACAAATGGCCAAACAGGTACCATAGGGACAGGATCACTCCTGTGTACTGCACGATAAATACCATTTAAATTTGTTTCAGTTTGAATTGCAAATGGGTTGCAGCCGACTCTAGGAGCACCGAATGTGTATAACTTTACCGGCACCTTAAATTGCGCCTTAATCCAATTAGCAGCCAATGTTGCAATTGCTCCGCCTAAACTATGACCGACACAATGAACTGGTCTGCTACCTAATTTACTGAGTATTTTTGATAATTGTGGTTTAATAGATTCAAAAGTACGATTAAAACCTGCATGTACGGCTTTATAGTTTGGCCCCACCGTCATTCCGCAATGTAAATCTGTTAGTGTGTCAGCAATGCCTGCAGTACCACGGAAAGTGATGACAATTTCATTTTCATAAATACCACCGTTTCTTCCTTCACCAATATACCCAAAGCCACTACTATGATTTAAAACATGCTCCAAACAGGTTCCAGTAACCCCTTTTAGTGATGACTTACTGTTAAAAAGAAACTGCTTTGCCAGAACTATAGGTACATCTAACTTACCTGTAAGACTTTCATAAGCAAATTCGGCAAGGTTAACTGCCAATGTTGGGCTCAACGTTTTCATATTCATCCTTAATTAGAAAAGTTAACTACTAAAAAATTGTGTTCCATCATCCTCAAGTTCAAAAACTTCAAAATCATTTTCCCATCTGCAAATACTTAACCCATCGAATTCCAAACTCGGGTTTTTCTTATTGGGAAAAGTGAATCGCACTTCTTGTGAACTTAAATCACCATTCAGGGTAAGTAATTTTTCTTCTATCTCTTTGAATGGTTCAATACCAAGTTGTTTTGTGTTCCATAAAACATACGTTTCTTCATTACTTAAAATTGTAATGCGTTGTAATACAACATCGTGAACAAACATATCACCAGGCTTTTTTGACGTTATTAATATTTCGGGCATTGAAAAATGGCCATTAGCATCTGTTACCGTTTCATCAACTTCGACAACTGAGTGAGCATAAGTTAACTCACGACGTATTCTTGCTCCATTTACCGGCTCTCCATGATTCAAAATACAACCCTTAACCTCAGAGCACATATGAACATCGTATTTTTTTATTAAGCCAAACATACACTTAAATCTCCCTTTAACTTATGACTGAAAGAATTTGTTACCTTCTCGGTATTATCAGTTTCAAGCTAAGATGCTTTATCCCTGAAAATTATATGGTATTACTTTCGATTCTGATTTCTATTGCGTAACACTTCTTGCTCAATTGCTACTCGAGCCTCTTTTATATCCTTAAAAAAATCAAACTGATATTGAACTAAGTTTTGGTATTTTTCACTTTTAATTACATTAAATGCGAATAGCATCAATGCAATATTGCTGGCAAAGCTAATTTCTAAGCAGTTTCATTAATTAAAGCTCTTCAGAGAGCTCTTTGTTATCAAACAATAAATTTGTTCAATCACTCCTTTCGAGTGACTTAGTTGTGTTTATTACAGCTAGCATCAATCCAGCCCTGGCTATTCCCCCACCTCTAAACGGTGACACTCAAGTGGAGAAAAATCTGTATTTTCAATCTTAATTGAACAATTCATATTAACTACATTCTGACTCAACAAAGAGAGTTCTAAGTCAAATGTCAGAGTTTGTGAATTAACATTCAAATTGTAGATATCTAAAAATGTTAACTTTTTAAAATCATGTGTCACTTTTAACGCTTCATCATACACGTTACATATATTCTTTCGTTTGATAAGCGCATTACTACCTGCTTCTAAAATCTCTAGTCTTAAACAAGGGAACTCGCTATCAGGATGAAATTTAAGCCAACGAAACAAATTGTCATTGACCCTTTCTACATTCATCTCAATAACATCAAGGCTGACATACGTTTTGTCATCATTATCTAAAGCGTCGGTACAAGAAAAAGTAAAAAACAAATACTTTTAATTAGTTAGCTCTGACTTAATTAGCTCTTTAAGTTCCATAGCTTTTAAATAAAAGACATGTAACTCTCTAATCTTTTTAACCCACTCGTAATTAATCACACGCTCTCCATAATAAGCACCAGCAAGTTGCCCATATACAGCCCCAGTAGTATCAGCATCTTCACCTAAATTGACAGCCAGCAAAGCACCGTCCTCAAATGTATCAGAATGATAAAAAGCCCATAAAACAGCTTCTAAAGTATGCATTACATAGCCACTAGCACGTATTTGCGAAGCTTTTTTAGTTTTATACTCAGCATTTATTATTAAGTCAGTTACAGATTGACAAAGTGGGTTCTTCTCCCAATAACCCTCGATAGGTGAGTAAACTCCATCTAGTAAATTTTCTTTAGATTCACCATGAAGTGCTCCCCATAGCAAACCACTAAAATATCGGCACGCATCGACTGCTTCTTCTGCACCATGAGTTGTTTTAGAACTTAAAGCGGCATATTTAATTGAGTCTTCGAAGCTGTAATAGTAACGAATCGGTATTGGTGCTAAACGCATCAACGAACCATTTCCGGCTGAATTAGGATCTTTGTCACCCGCTATAGGATCACCTGTTCGCTCATAATTTTTCAGTGCATGAATTACGGTATTTCCAATATCGAAACATTTTCCATTAACACTAAAAACACCATCTTTCCACCATTTAGAATACAAATCCATTTGATCTTTTGGATCAAAAACTTTAGTGCGAACAAGGCTATGAGCTAAGCAATACATCATACTTGTATCATCAGTCCACTCCCCTGCTTTAAGATTGAACGGCCCACCTCCAATAATGCCATTAATCGGCTCAAATGTTCCCGGAGCTTGAAATTCAAGCGTCGTTCCTAAAGCGTCCCCAACAGCACAACCAAGCAGAGCACCTCGAAAACGATTAATATCATCATCACAATCTACTTGAATTCTCTTATAATATTCTTTGCACTGTTCATCAGTAGGTTTGGGCACCGCTGTTCGGTAAACAAGATATGATGACATCCACTGTGTTTTAATAGGCTCTCTAGAATTACTAAACTTATTTGTCATTGGGGGAAAACGCAGATTGTCAGGAATTTTATTTTCCATTTCTAACATACGAATTATTGCAGAAGAGGTAATTAACTCACCAGAATCATTATAGTATTTTTTTTCGCTCATATTTTAAACCTCTTCCAACTCTATAAAATTTTTACCATTAACTTTTTCACGGCTGATAACTTTAAATTTAGTTCCCGATTTAAATAAAACCTCTTCTTCATGTGGAGCTACTGAAGCTGTGTCAGCTACTTTAACACCATTTTTTGATTTAATTGTAATCTTTGTATTACCGGGAAAACTTTTATCTGGATTAAAGCTGGTACTTTTAAAACCCTTTTCATGATGTATTCCGCCAATGGGAAATAACTCATCTAATAAATCATCACTAAACTTATCTCCCCGCACAACCTCACCTTCATATCTAAACTCTGGGTTTTCAGCTAGTTTTTCTAAGCCTTTATTAGCATTTTCAACAACCCTAGACCATTTCTTTTTATTATCGGAAGAAAAGCCTCTTAAACCATTATTAATTGGTTCATATAAGTTTGTTGTATATACAGAGATTGACAAAAATTCTTCGCGCGATAGTACATCTAAACCTGGGTGTAAGTAGTAATTCATAAGGACATGATTTTTGAAATCTTCACCTTCTAAACCATTTAAACTATTGCCGATGTTTAAATCTGACATAATTAGCTCATCCACAGAGGGCGGAGTTTTATTACTTTCTTTTATTACAGATTGAGAAACTAGTGGCTCTGATTTGTCTTTAGCTTCGAATACAAGTAATGAAGCTGGATTTCCAGATATAAGCTCTTGTTTAATCTCTTTCGGAGTGATGAAACCAATTTGCGCAGCTTCAAATAGATTCCTTTGTAACTCCCTACTAATCACACCTTTATTGAAAGCTCTATCTAAGCTTATTTTTAAACTTCTTTCACCTTCCTTACACATCAACCCATAGGGATCAACCCAATTAACTGGATTTGGCGCGTATTGGTAGTGGTTTATGCCGCCTACTAAGCCTATCGGGTCTTGGTTTATAAAGCGTTGTTGCTTAGGGCTGTAATAACGGTAGCGGTTGTAGTGTAGGCCGCTTTCATCATCAGAATATTGCCCTTGGAAACGTATTGGCTGAGTGAAGCTGTTTTCTTTATTAAAGTCAGTATCAGCTACTGGCTCTTCATAGCCGTACACATCGGCGTGGTTTTGCCATACAACTTCTGCATTGTTGTTTGTAACAAAACGTGGGGTGTTTAGTTGGTCTAGGTGGTAGTAATACAGCTCACCTTGTTTAATCAGTGCGACCGGGTGAAATTGATTCGGTAAGTTGATGTACCAGGTATACTCGCCGTGCTGGTATTCACCTATTAGCTGGTCGTTATCCCAAATATAATCAATCTTGCCATGCTCAGTCTGCTTAGCGATACGGCGACCCAGTGGGTCATAGTCGTAATGTGTTAGTGTACCGTTGTTGTTAAAGCTGCTTAATTGGTTGAACGCATTGTATTCACGGTGCGTTTTTATACCTTTGCCCGTTTCACGAACTTGGTTACCACAGTCATCGTATTCAAAATCGCTATCGCCAAAATGGGTTAACCTGTCGGCATCGACTTGGCTATATGTAACAGCATCATTAGCTTCTTGTTTATTGACTGCTTCATCATGCTGCGCTTGAGTTTGGCTAATCGGGTTACCAAAACTGTCCCACTGAAATTGCTTAGCGGTTTCTGGCGCTTGTGTATCCGACTTTGCATCAGCTAGATTTTGCTGAATTAATTGGCCAAGGCTATTGTATTCAAACTGTGTATTTTGGCAGCTAATGCCTTGTTCTTCACGTGCAATAAGTTGATTAACCGCATCATATTGATAATCACAGCTATCAAATAATGTGTGCTCTGGATGCGATAGTTGCTGCTGCGTTAAACGCCCAAAAACATCAAACGTCTGATTAAGGGTAACCTTATTAGCGAAACGTTGAGTTTTGATATTATTTTGGCTGTCGTAGCCAAGCTCGACGAGTTTTGCTAACTCACCTTCCGCTCGCTTTACCTGTATAGCACTTAACTGACCAAAACTATTGTAGTTATAATAAAGGATTGTTGAGTCTGGCAAGGTAAGAGACTCTCGTCTGCCATAGTCATCGTAGCTGTATGCGAGTTTATGGGTTTGAGACTGGTTGTGGATTTGCTCAACACTGAGTAGCCGTCCGCCTTTATCAAACGACTGTTTAATCGTTGATTGCTCATTATGAGCACGCGCTATTTTACCCTCTAGAGTATAACTGTAATGGTTAGCGTTATTAACTATGTGTTTATTTGTGGCTAGACTTGCGTGCTGCGAAATAACGCGGCCTAGCTTATCACGCTTAATATTTACATGGCGTTTGTCGCTTTGCGTGACAGCCACTAAACGATTACATGCGTCGTACTTAAATTGCTGCTCAGTACCATCAAAACCCGTGATTTGTGTTGGGTTTTCATTTGCATCGTAATTGATGCGATAAATATGGCCGTCACTACGCTCGATTGCGGTTAAATTTCGCTCTTTATCATACGTTAAATGCAGTGCACTGCCATCTGGCTGGATCACGCAGTGAGGTTGGCTTAGCCCCTCAAAGTGCTGCTCTGTGGTATCACCATTACCGTTTTGCGAACGAACTAATCGACCAGCATCATCATAAGTAAAAAGCTGCTGTTGTTTGTTATCAGGGTTACTTTGCTCAAACGCGGTTGTTTCAACTAGTTGCCCTTGCTCATTATATTTATATTGAGTAAGCAGACCGGCTTGGTTAATGGTTGCGTTTACACGACCGAGGTTATCGTAGCTGTAACGAATGAGCTCATCATTATGCTGCTTTGCAAGTAGCTCACCTTGTTCATTCCATGTGTATTTTAATACATGACCATTTGGCGTGACATGCTGGGTCAAATTACCTTGTTTGTCGTAACTGTAAAGTGCTATTCGCCCATCTGCTTGGGTTTCACTTTGTAATAACCCTGAGGCACTGTATTGGCGTTTAATCTTCTCGCCATTTGGCAAAATAACAACGACTTGTTGACCAAGTTGGTTATAGCCAAATTGAGTGCGGTTACCATCAGCTTGGGTGACTGATTCAAGTTGGCCGTATTCAGTATAGGTATAAAGCGTTTGATAGCCTAGAGCATCAGTTTGCGCTACTTTTTGTCCAAGCGAATTGTAATCATAGCGTGTGATATTACCATTGGCATCAGTGTGCTCAATCAGCTTACCTTGCTCATTGTGAACAAAGTGCTCTTGGTTGCCGCGTGAATCTATACTGGTTGTTTTATTGCCTTGATACTCGAACTGGTAGCAATAGGTATTGTCATCACCCCACTGTTTAATACATTTGGCATCATAACCATATGAGTCCCACTCAAAGTGATGACTAAAACCGCTTGCTCTAGTTCGCTTTATTAGTAAATTTGCAGCGTTATACTCATAACGCTCTTGTTCAGCAAATTGGTTTGTTGCCGCCACTAAGTTTGACTGTTCATCATACTCATAACTGGCTAACGGCTGATCTAAAAGAACTAATTTCCCTTGTTCATTAGTACGATAAGCGTGCACCGTTTTGAGCAAACCGTGCTTATTATATTTCAGTACACAGCCGCGTACTTTGTTTACTTCAATACGTTGTAAACGCTCCATCGAATCATAATAAAAACGGGTGCTTTGACCTTTTTCATTGATGATTTTTTCGAGCAACCATGCTGATGCACCCGGCATAAACGTCAGGTGTTTATCATCTGGTGTTACTAATACTTGCTTGCCATTTTCTTTATAATGAAGCACCAAGTTACTACTTAGCTGATAACTCGATTGCCCCGGCTTCACTTTTTCAAACTTATGAGTCGCACCATGTTCGTCGTGATACTCGAGCCAGTAGGTGCCCTTTTTCTTTGGGCCCACTTTCGGCGGTGGTAGGTAATGCTCGGTTAATTGCACTAAATAATCGTGACGCCAGCCATTACCCAGTATTGTTTTTTGATTACAGTGAGACGAACGATATAACCGACGCCACGTTAAAGGCCTATTTGCGGCTAATGAGAAGTCAGTTAAAGGAAGAATTTCTTCGCCTGTTAGCATCGAAACCGGGTCTGAACGGCATTCTTGTTCTGTTATAGGCGTTTCACTTGCGGTTGTGTTACTGGCACTGCCCTTATTGCTAGCAGGAGCTTGTGTTGCTTTTTTGGCATTACTTGGCACAGCCGAAGACGCTGAACTGCTACTTTGCGATGAGCGAGTATTATCACTGACTTGAATGGTGCTTTTTACTTGCTGCTGGTAGCACGTAATGACACCTGAGGTTAAGGCTTTTATCAAAGCCGATGCAGTTTCGCGCGCTGTTGCTTGCCTTGGACAATTAATACCAGCAACATTTAACAATTGAATAAGATCTAATCGTTTAGCAGCATCGCCACTTAATACCGCGCCAACCTCTGCTACAAATTTGTAGGCACTATCCGGCGTATTCGTTGCGACAGCAATAAAACCACTGGGGGCTGGCTGTTTAGCTAACACGAGGCAGATGGGATAACGTGTTCCCTGTAACACAACTGCTTTACTATCCATTAGTTGCACATTTCCTTACTTATCCATAAGTATGACGCGACGGCTTGGTACTTGTTGTACTCTTGCGAAATTATTAACGCCTGCCCAAAACGCTCAGCATAAAGTGAGCTATTTGTCAGGCTTGCGAGGTTTACAACCCCTTCTATTGCTCCCATTTTGCCTAATTTATAATTAGGAAGTTGGAACAACGTTTGTTCATTAATTTTTTTACTTAAAACAGGTAAATAACTTACCCAATCATCACTTTCTAGGCCATTACCTGGGGCAAACACTAAATCTATTTTTTGTTCATTTAGCGATAAAATACGTTCAAGCTCTGCATGTATAGGCTGATGCTTTGCTATATCCACAGAAGAACACATGCTCGTAGATTGCAACGCCCAACCTACCTGAGTAAATTCAACATATGCCTTACAAGCCGCTATCCCTAAATATTCAAAGCCGTTATGCTTTGAGGCTTTAAACACACCATCAATTGCAATCACATGAAAAACACTAAAATTTTGCTCTTTAGCTAATGCAATCGCACTGTGTATAGCGTTTGCGCCTTCAAAAATCATCTGTTCGACAGCAATGCCATAACGCTGTTGAAGGCTGTTTATAAATAGTGTTTTATGATCAGTTTGAAAAGGCAGTGCCGGTAATAACCAAATTAACGGTTGCTGCACGTCTGACTCTTTCAATACTGACTTTGCTTTTACAATACAGTCATAAATAAAGGCATCAAATGAATGCCAGTTTTGCACTTGCTCATGACCTGAGCTCCCCTCTAGTACTAATACTTCTGGGGCTACTTCATAAGGTGTATCAAACTGCTGTATTGAAATTTTAAATGCACTCAATGCTAACTCGCTTGACTATTTTGACAGTCATATTTAAGCGCATTTAAAATTGTAATCACCTGCCAACTAAAAAAATCAACACCTTGCAGGCTTGCTACACTGACAGGCCTATTCATCGCAAAGCCATAAACCAGAGTTTGATCATTAAAGTTGATCTTTTGCTCTGGCCAACTCAATGCAAATTGGCGCTGAAAATCAACAGCGGCTTGCTTACAATCGCCAGCCTGAACTTGAGTATCAAATGCAACTAATTCATCGAGCTGACTACCTAAGCAGCGTTTAATACCAGCAACAAGATTCTTGGCCGACCTCACTTCGGTCAACAGTGCAACAGCCATGGGGACATATTTTGTTGCCCCAGTTTGCAATAGCACCGCAATAGCTTGCTCTCGAGTAAACTGCTGGCTCACATAGTTGCAAACAAAATTCATCCTTTGTGGGTCTAGCAATAATAGGTACACAGACATTAACGGTGAATTAATCATCGCAGCCTTTTCAAATGCGTTTACTGTTTCTTGCATTTCAGGCATATCTGGGAGTTGTTTTACAGCACGTTTTATTGCTTTATAAATAATCGCCTTTGTATCTGAATTACCGTACACATTTGCCCAATTCAAAAAGTCGCTATTGGCGGACCCACTTATTGTTAAGCTTTTCTCCAAAAGCTTATTTTTTAAAAGCGTAAACTCATGTCGGTTTAATAACCCCAATAACCTCTGCTTTTGAGAGTTCGACATTAATAGCAGCGCAACCAAGCACGCTTCAGCAATGTCATCCAATAAAATTTTTTGTTGTTTTAACGTCTCAAGTTCTTCAAAAATGCGTTGCACAATTTCAAACTGTAAAATACTAGCACCTTGATAAGCTTGAACTTTTAAAACTAATTGCTGACGAACTTGGTCAATAAACCCAACGCTATAAAAAGCACTTTGCTGCATCATATTTAGATTTGAAAGAGCTGCTTTATGCTCATTTAAAATGAGTGATAACACCTTATCCACCAATTAAAACAGTCGGGTTACCTAAAACAATTTTGCCGCCATGTGAGGTACTATCTCCCATTCGAGCAGCGGGTTTTCCGTTTATTTTGACTGTACCCGAACCACTATTAATGCTATCTGGCGGGCCAACACATACAAGCATGTCGCCTTTTCTTGCGGCAGGCATATTACCAATCAACACATTAGCCGAACCCACTACAATTGGCCCTCCAACATGAGGAACTGTACCTGTTACTTTTGGACAAACATGCATATGCCCTAACGTTGAAGCGGGTTTTCCCATAATGCCTTCCTTGTTTTTGGCTATTCGTTTAAAGGAATAACTTGTAACTTATTTGTGCACACGAGTTTTGCTAACTCCTGCGCTATTTCGTCGTACGAAAGATCATTTATTATTGAGCTTGTTTGTGTAGCGTATTGGTAAATATGCGACAACACATTGCTACTATTGAGTACAGGGTGAAGGTTTATAAAAAATTGCTCAGCAAAATAACCATCTAGGCCCTTAAAATAATCTATTGGCAAGTTCAAAAACGGATCATCAGGGCGGTTTACACAAAGACATACCAAATGAGGTAAGCCATAACGGCAATAAACGGTAAAGCCATTGCTTGCTGCACCATGAACGAAACCTGATTGAAACGTATTATGTAATTCCATGCTAGTTCAACTTTATCATGCCAGCAGAAAGGGTTATTGCACTTCCATCAACCTTCACGTTACTGCCTTTAATATTGATATTTGTGCCTTCTATAGAAATATTACCGCTACTACTCATAGTAATTTTTGCCGAACCGGTCTTAATAACAATTTCTTTCCCCGCTTCGATATTGAGTGATTTACCCACTTTCAGCGTGTCATTTTCACCAATATCAACCGTGCGATTCACTTTTACTTTTGCATCATCGTTGTTGCCAACTTCAAGAAAACGATCATTATCAATTTTTTCTTTTTGATCATTTTTTACATACAGCTGCTTATCTTTTTCAGCTTGCATGTAAACAAGTTCACTGCCTTTTTTATCTTCAAAACGAAGTTCATTAAAATTATCTGCTCCACCCTCTTTTGTTGAGCGTGTTTTGATACCGCTTTGTGTTTTATCTGCAGGCAATGCATAAGGAGGCATTAAATCAGCGTTGTATACTGCACCGCTAATGATTGGCTGATCAGGATCGCCATTAATAAAGTCGACTAACACCTCTTGCCCTACACGAGGAAAGAAAAATGCGCCCCATTTTTTACCTGCCCAATTTTGCGCAACCCTGATCCAGCATGAACTTTGCGAGTCTTTTTTACCTTCTCGGTCCCAATCAAACTGCACTTTCACACGCCCGTATTGGTCAACCATAATTTCATCTGCGCTGTCGCCCGTCACTATGGCTGTTTGCACACCATGAATAACAGGCTTTCGCATGCTGTGCGCTGCACGATATGGCACATCTTTTGGCACACATTCAAAGTGGTTGGTAAATACTTCTTGTGCACCAGATTGCTGAGCACCCGATTGATTTGGCACCGTAATAGACGTTAGTAAAGATGTGATAGCAAACGTTTTACCTTCTAGGCGCGGGTCTTCATGCTTTTTAAAGCTAAATAATTTACCCACAGAGAAAGAGCGACAATCACTTCTACCGCTACTTAACTTCATATTACGCTGTAATGATTCTAGCTGTACGGCTGCTAAACCTGCAGCTCTTGGATGGGTTTCGGCTTCGGCTGTGTATTCAAAAATTTCAGCGACTGACTGAGTCGGTAAATCTGCTTTTTTGTGATCGCCATCAGGGTATCTTGGTGGTTGTTTAAAATCATAGCCAATACGCTTGTAGCTGCCAGGCGCAATACTTAAACCACCTTGCCATTTATTAATGTGTGACTCACTGAGATGACCTGACGTAAACACAACTTTTGCTTCTGCGCACTCTTCGTAGGCCGTTATATCATCTGCGAGCACTAGGGTATGTGCACTGTTACTATGCTCGAAAAAATAAAAAATACCTTCTTGCTGAAATAAGCGTTGAATAAAGTCAAAATCTGACTCTTGGTACTGAACACAATACTCGTACTTGGGATACGTTTTAGTTGTATTATCTTTAAAAGCGACACTGTGTTGACCAAACAAATCGGCGAAAATGTCTTTTATTGTTTTCTTTTGAAAGATCCGACTGTTTTTTCGGTTTCGCATTGATGCTGCGAAAGGCACAATAGTGGCGTGGTAATCTATATAATTTTTTTGTTCATCAATATCAGCAGTGCGACTACCATTAGATACTAATTGACTAACTATACCATGAAAATAACGCTCACCTGCGCTATCGGAATTTTTTACTTTAATAGAAACAGGTTTTCCCACCAGATCTTCATGCGCTATTTGTGTGCCTATAGTGAACATATTCACTGACATCACAAACAAATCAGACATAGACTCTTGCACCACCAGCCGAGTTAAGTAAAGCGTATCTTTACCTGCAGGGGTGTTAATCTGAATTACATTGTTATCTTGTGTTGCTTTTTGCATTCCATGCTTCCTATTCCTAAAGATCAAAAAAGCTCTGAGCAAAACTCAGAGCTATTAGGTACTGCAAAAAATTACATTTGCTGACCTTTAACACCGCTGTAACCATAAACAAGTGGTGCAGTGATGTTATTTTTGTCGTCAGTAGGAGTAACAGTCATCATCATTTCTGTGTAGCTGATAGTGATTGTTTCAACTGGACGGTCATTTTGAACAGATACAGAGTAGCTAGAAATCATTGCATCTGTAAGTTCGATTTTCATGATTTCTTCAACTTTATCACCTTGCTTAGTGATGTGGAAAACAGCCGGTAGGCCTTTACCAATTGTCGCTTCTTTGAAAAGGTCTGGAGACGCTTTATCTTGAAGTTTAGTGATAGTTACATCACCTAAGCGAGTTGAGCTAGATTCACGGTCCATTGCTGTACCAGTGTGTGCTGAAATTTCACGGCTAACGTTCCAATCTAATGATAAAACTGTGATTAAATCTTTAAAAGACTCAGCAGTAGTTTCGCCTTTAATTGAACCGTATTTTAAATATGTATTTGATTGCATTTGATAATGCTCCTTTTAATTTATAAATAATATCCATTACATTGGATCATTTACTTTTGGTTTCCCAAAATTCCTTTGAAATCATTATCTCTAACTGCGCAACGAAAAGGTCTTCAATATCCTTTCCCTAGACGAAGACAATGTCTCAATGTTCCATCAACTAATGAAGACGGACAAATTATAATCCGACTCCAAAAAAGAAACAAGAAACTAATTTAAATATATTAATTTATATTAACAATAAATGAATCATCATTTAAATCTAATAATATACTATTGATTTTACTACCAGTAACAAGGCTTTCAAGTAAAGATTCAGATAATAACGGCAGGACATTATTTTGCAATAATGCATGAATATTCCTTGCACCCGAACCAGAGTCATTACAATTGTTAACTATATAATCTACAACAAAATCTGAATATAAAAAATCAGATTTGTAATTTTTGTTAACTCTATCTTTTATTTTACTTAATTGAAGTTTTGCAATTTCCGCAAGAGTTTCTTTATTAAGTGGCAAATAAGGAATCACATTAATGCGACCAAGGAATGCAGCTTTAAATACTTCCAGTAAATCACTTTGAATAGCCTTTTGCAGACCCTGAACGCTTGGCGCTGTTTCTTCGTCTTCAAATAAGCTCATTGTTGTATCAGTACCCACATTCGAGGTCATGATGATAATCGTGTTTTTGAAGTCGATATCTCTACCTTCTCCATCTTTAATTGTGCCTTTGTCAAACACTTGGTAAAAGATGTCATGTACGCCTGGGTGCGCTTTTTCAATTTCATCTAGCAAAATAACACTGTATGGCTTACGTCTGATCGCCTCTGTTAATACGCCACCCTCGCCATAGCCTACATAACCAGGAGGTGATCCAAGTAGTAACGATACTTTATGCTCTTCTTTGTATTCTGACATGTTGATGATTGTGATGTTTTCTTCACTGCCATACACTTCATTCGCTAATGCAAGTGCCGTCTCCGTTTTACCAACACCACTAGGACCCGCTAGCATAAAAATTCCATTCGGGCGGCTTTCGTCAGCTAATTGCGCTTTAGATGTCTGTACAACTTTTGCAATTAACTCCAACGCATGATCTTGGCCAACAACACGCTCTTTCATTGTGCTTGCTAAATTAAGAACACTCTTCACATCATCTTCATGCATCTTGCCAACAGGGATACCAGTCCAGTCAGAAATAACTTGCGCAATTAACTCATCATCAACCTGCCAATGCACCATGTTAGAATCATATTTGGCCAAGCTTTCTTTGCATTGTTGAAGCTTTTCAATTTCTGCACTTGGCTGTTCTGTTTCATCATTCAGGCCTGTGATGACTTCTTTTACATCTTTAATAAGTGACATTTCATTTTCGAATTGCGACTTCAATGGTGAAAGCTGCTTTGTAATTTGCTGGCACTTATTTGTTAAACTCTCAAGCACCTCACTGTGATTTAACCCTGTGCGTTGCTCACGAGTTAACATATTGATTTGCGACTCTATTTCTGAGCGTTCATTTTCAAGAGTTTCGATAGAATTAGGAGTTGATGCTTGGCTCATTGCAACGCGAGCGCAGGCTGTATCAAGTAAACCCACCGCTTTATCAGGAAGTTGTCTGCCGGTGATGTAGCGGTGTGATAAATGTACTGCGCTTTCTAGTGCTTGCTCGGAAATGAACACATTATGATGTTTTTCCATAACAGGCACTAAACCACGTAACATCGCAATTGCTTTTTCTGGTGTAGGCTCTTCCACTTTAACGACTTGGAATCGACGAGCGAGTGCAGCGTCTTTTTCAAAGAACTTCTTATATTCAGCCCATGTAGTGGCTGCAATTGTTCTGAGTTCGCCGCGCGCTAGCGCCGGTTTTAATAGGTTTGCAGCATCATTTTGACCGGCTTGACCACCACTACCGATCATTGTGTGTGCTTCATCGATAAATAAAATAACCGGAGTTGGGGTGTTTTTAATTTCCGATATTAAAGACTTTAGCCTATTTTCGAATTCACCTTTCATACCAGCGCCGGCCTGTAATAAAGCGAGATCTAGGGTGTGAATTTTTACATTTTTTAAAACATCTGGAACACTGCCTTGAGCAATTCTTAGCGCTAATCCTTCAACAACAGCGGTTTTACCAACTCCTGCCTCACCAGTTAGAATTGGGTTGTTTTGTCTACGTCGAGTAAGAATATCGACCATTTGTCTAATTTCAAAATCACGCCCCAAAATTGGATCTATTTTTCCTGCTTTTGCCTGGGCTGTTAAATCAACTGTAAATTGATCTAAACTAGGCGTTTTAGAACTTTTAGATACCGATTTTTCAGCTTGGCTCTTTGCCACAGAGCTTTGCTCCTGTGACTTAGCGACCAATTCAGGCCAAGCATGCAACAATTGCCCTGCTTCTATCTTATTAAACTCTTTACTACAACGACTCACTAAACTTGCTAAGGTGTCATCTTTTACCAGCGTGTAAATTAAGTAAGCACTACGAATTTGTGTATCTGTAAAATCAATGCTCGTACTAAGCCACGTTTGCTTAAGCAAACTGGTAACATGCATCGATAAGCTCGGTGATGAATTACAACCCGTTTTGTGCATTTCTAAAGACTTATTTAAATCATTTTTTAACGAGTCTCTATCAATATCGTAAGCGCTCAAAATAACTCTAAAGTCATCAAGTTGTTGCTCAAGCATCGCTAGTAACCAATGCTCTAATTCAACAGTAAAGTGGCTTCGGCTATTACAAATTGCAACAGCCTGTTCAAGACTCTTTTTGCACTCTGGGCTTAGTTTTTCTACGAGTGTATTTAGCGTCATTGTAGACATAATATTTCCTTGTATTTATTTATCCTTTGAACGAAAGTTCAGAGACTTTGCCATTTTGAGCTGCGTTTTCAGATAGCAGAAAACTATTACAGCCTAATTGACATTGTTCTTTTAATAATTGCTTTGCACCAAGCTTATAAAAGTTTGCTTTTACTATCAGTGAATGCTGGATTTGATTACCAACAAAATCACCCACAATTTGATGGGCTAAATTCCAAAGATCTTGCTTTGGTAGAAGACGGGCTGTTTGGTGCTCATCTTTGGGCTCGATAATAACTTCGATCTTTGTCGAGATATCCCAGATTTGCTTACCTGCTATTGCATCAATACCAAGCCTTGCATGCTGGCCTGCAAACCCTCCACTATTTATGCGTGTTTGCTCAGATTGTTTTAGCGGCTGCCACTGGCCTACAAATTGGTTTATGCTGACATCACAGTCTAAATAGAAAGTTAAAATATTGCGCAAATCTGCCATATTTCGCGTCTTTCGACTGAAAAGACCACTGAAATAAAGCTGATGAGGGGCATTCCCCCCACTCAGAAGTGCCAAAATTTTTGTGTGGTTATCTTGATTACTATTAGCAAAGTTAAGCGCGGGTTTATACTTTTTCCAAGCTCGGTAGTACAACGAAATCAAACGATGATTAAACATATCGTAGAAATCTCTCATTGTACTGTCTTTATAGCGCAATCGTTGCATCACCAGTTCACTATAAAAATGTGGCAATGCTCCTGAACAGCCAGTCATTCCCATAAATGATACTTCCATATCAAATTGGGTAATTCCTTCAACGTTTTTAGCGGGCTTTAAATTAGTAATTGCATTACCCGCAAAGCCAAACTTTTGTGTTGAACTAAACTTAATCAGCTCTAGTTTTGGCTGACAATCATAGCCAACTTTACGATATTGCTGGGCCGCACTCGACAACTGAGACTCGATCACAAACACGGCTTTGTAAAAATCTATTTCTGTCGCGTTCTCGAGCAATTGTGCAATCATAGTAGCACTCCGGAACCTACTCTAGCTGGCCACTGATGATAAACTCGATCTTGTTCTTTTAACTTTAGACTTAAGCGTGTAAAGCTATTAATTGATGCAAATTGCGAGAAGAAACAATCAAGAACTGAAGCAAAAAAGAACACCCCACTACCAGCGTAATCATCATTTGCAAATGTAATTTCAATGTCAGTTCCTGCTGCAAAAGCGACTCGACCGTTTTGCACGACACGCGCGGTTGCAGGTTCAATTTTGACGCTATAGATGTTATCTATCATCCCTTTTGATTGGGGTGTTGCTTTAAAATCATATAGCCTCAATGTTTCTTTTAATTTCTCTGCACTTTGCTCACCACTAAATGAATCAAGAGTCAGATGATTGATCAATTGCCAGCGAGTATTACTGCCAAGCACAGGTCTTACCGCATGAGTTGGTGCAACTAAACACCTGATTTTTTTTATTACATCGCCACGCTTTGGCAATGTAAAACCAAGTTCATCATCACCAAAAGGTAAACTAGCTGGTAGATTACGATTACTGCATTGAGCGCGTGCTGTTACCACCGTATTTCCCTCACTGAGAGCTTGCGCACTATTTTCGAAGCCACCATTTACTAATGATAAATAGGTTTCGGTTCCCGCCTCAGCATAGCCACCAGCCCAAAGTGCTGTTTCTCGTCGAGTATGCCAATAGAGATCTTTATGCTCTTGATATTTAGGGTGTGTTTGCGCATAAAAAGGCGTCACTATCTGTTTATTCCCCTTGTGGTCAAATGCAACCACCTCTTCAAGGCTAATAACTTCAGATATTTCAGAGTCGATATAGCGTGGTGCGAGCTTATACTCATATTCGCTTAGCTCTGGGCGGATCGGTTCAAGTTCTTGTTCATATAAATTTATGATTGGCGTGCAGCCCATCAAGAACATGTCTTTATCTACTTGCTTCTCCAACTCGCTAGACTCAACATCTAAATAAAAATAAAGTGTTGTTGTACTGGCATTGCGAGGGAGTACCGAGCGAATATTTTGTAACTCAAAGAACTTGAACTTTTCAGGGAAAATAAAGTTTTCGACTAATAGCCTATATGCTGATGAAGAACGCATTGAGTAAGGAACAACAGCTTCATGCTCCTCAAATCCAACTGATTTTAAATGAGTTTTCGAGAGGTAATGCACTCCCTCATCGCCATTATCTACTGCTATTCCGATGCAATGTTTAAACAATAGTTCGTATACTTTGAGCGCATAATGCCATTGTCCATGAATATAAATTTTTAGATCATTTAGCTCTGTTTCATGTAATGAAACGCCATCATACTCACCTGTCAGTTGTAACTTAAATATCGCTTTAGCAGGTTCATTAAACTTTGGTTTAGGCGCAATAAAAGGACTGTTATCAAACTGAGCAGCTGTTATCTCTACGGGCCACAAATTGGTATCAAAACAGCTTTGAAATTTACACTGTTTCATTCCTTCTACATTGGTTTCAAGCTCACTCCCGCGAGGAATAATGACTCCTGTCGTTGATAGGTTTTCTGACTCTAACTTTACAATTGATAATGAAGGGATAGGCGCTTGGTAGTCTGGATAGAGCTGGCCTAAAAGCGCATCCGTTAACTCAGGAAAGCTATCATCAAGTTTTTGCCTAATGTTGGCAGTTAAAAATGCAAATGATTCGACTAACCTTGAAACATGAGGATCTTCTATCACTTCGTCTGTAAGTTTTAACCTGCCTGCCACTTTTGGGTATTTTTCTGCAAAGTCTTTCCCAAGGTGGCGCACATACGCTAATTCACGATTGTAATATTTTAATAATTCATCATTCATAGTGAAGACTCATAGATTTTCATACCTAAACTAACTGGCTCAACTTCAGAGTTAAAACTGATATATTCAGGCTCTGGATCGGCATATAACAAGGCATTAATTCTTAGGTTTAATACTCGGTTAAGGGGGAGTTCTTCATCAACTAACACTTCAACTTCAATAAACCTAGGCTCAAATCGTAAAATCGCATCTCGAACTTTTTCACATAACGCTGCTCGCCCCTCATGCGAACTTACAACCATGCTCGAAAAATCAGGCAATCCGTATGATAAACACGATGTTGCAAGCTCACTGTATTGACTTGGCCATGTATGCCACTGGATCCGAGCATTTAGTAACGCCTCGATATCTCGTCTTACGTAACTTTTTAAAAGTGATAAGCTGATACCATCCGTTCGCTGTGGCGAGTCCTGTACATCTGGCTCGTCATCAATCAAACGATCTAAAATTGATGCTTTGAGCGGCTGTTTGCTTGCAATCATGAAAATTTCACACTCAATTGATGAAAGAACCAAGTTCAGACAATAAGACTGCTTCATCATTTATAAACAGCATTTTCATTCCACGTCCTAAGTACATTTCTTCACTTAATTCTTGCCATTCAGTCACTTGGCCTAGTTTTTCTATTTCACTCTTTGAGTGTGGGTAAACAACTGGGATGTGAGCTGTACCTACAGGCCCATCTTTGATAGTAACCTCAACACGTAGCCAAATTTGCTCAACGATTGACTCTATTGGTTGAACTTCAAATTTTTCGATTTCATCAAAGCGAGCTAAATAAAACTCACCGTTGGTCCCCAAAATTTCCAGAAATGGGTTTAATGAATCATCAATATCTCTGATTGCAGTAAGTTGCTCATTTGCTGAATTAGTTCTGAAAGACTCAACTTTGGCTGCTTTTTCTGTCGCTTCTTTTAAATTTTCTTCACGTAAAGCAATATGCATCTGTAGAAATATCTCATCGAGTTCATCTGCTTCATGAAATAGCTTTGGAGCCGCTTTACCTTCATAAAAATCTTGTCGTGCTTGCTCGGCCCTGATTAAGTGTCTTAAATTAACAGCACCAACTGCTAACTCAGGTGATTTAGTCACCATAAAATCTAATTGTTTATCCGCTTTTTCAAGTTCACCATTAACACACAACAATTCCGTATAAGCGCTGCGGATATCAAAATTCAGTGGATCATCTTTTAGTTTTTGTGCGCAGTACTCTAATGCATCTGCTAATTTTCCATTGCGGATACACTCATGGATCTTTTTCATTTTTATTCCTTTATTTGATGATGAGGACTTAGTTCAGTCACTAATTTGATACTTGATACCATTTGATCAAGCTGAAAATGAGGTTGTAGTTGTAAGACAGAAAAGTAGTGGCCTGGCTTCGATTTATTTTCGGTCACTTTCACTTTCGCATTTGCCAAAGGATACTTACTTCTTATTTGCTCTGAGGCAGAATCCGATGCTGTCGTGTAGTTATTAACCCATGCTTGCAAGCCTTGTTCACAAGCTTGAGCTGTACTATAAGAACCAACCCGATCACGCGCTAGCAGCTTTAAATAGTGAGCAAAACGTGACACACATAAAATATATTGCAGCATAGACGATAAGCGGGCATTTACTGTCGATGCTTCACTATCGTAGTGCTTGGCTTGCTGAGCCGAAGCGTTACTATAAAAAACCAGATGCTCAGTATTAGTCACGGATGAGGCTGGTATAAACCCAAGTTCAGAAAATTGCTTTTCTAATTTACTGGTCACAATCAAATCTATTGGTGGCTTAGCTTCTTTTCTATATACATCGGTTGAAAAGTAATTTTTCGTCAACCCGGTAACGATACCTTTAGATATTTTACCTGGCTCAATCCCTCTAATTTGACCAAACCAACCACTTTCAGCATAAGCACGCACTAAAGTCGACACAAATTGGTACGCGGCGTTTCCCCATAACATATCTGTTTCTGGTGCTGTTATTTTTTCTGTATATAAAAAGTCTAAGTGACGGGTACCGTCGTTTTTATAGGGTGCTCTGACTAAAACATGCGGCAATACAAGACCAACAAAACGCGCATCTTCCATGGCTCTAAAGCTACGCCACTTGGTATATTCGACCTGTTCAAATTGATTATATAAATCGAATTGGTAGCCAAGATCAGTAAAACTGTTTGTACCAAATAAGCTTGCTGACACAGCAGTAATAAATGGCGAAAAGGAGGCTGCGGCTACTTTCGAAATTTCTTTTAAGGTGTCTATATCGTTGTAAATTGTACCCGGTGCATTCCCGTTGGTAATTTCGTAATCACCAATCAATACACCAAAAGGCTCTCCACCTGGGCGGTCGAACTCATTTTGATAAATTAATTGAAAGAGGCTACTTTGATCGAAATCGATAGCCTTATTAACATCTCTCGATAATGTATTCCAATCACAATCTAACAGGCGTAACTTTACTTTTTTTTCTTTATCACTGAGTTCTGTTTGTAAAGTTAACCACCACAAATTGCGCCAGCTAGCTTCTAATTGTTGTAACTTTGGGTGGTGTAAAATCTGATCTAATTGCTTTGAAATAAGCGAGTCTATTTTAACAATGGTCAGTTGCAAATATGAACTGATTGACTCTTTATCCCACTGCAGTGGCGAATCAGAAGAGCCTTCAAGCCATAATAACAGTGCTTTAAATGTCTCTTTCTCATTTAGAAAGCGTTCCAATAAAGCACTATTTTCGAAGATATCAGACGCTGTATTATGAGAAAATACAGCGTCAGCTCCTATGAATGAAAACTCTTCACAATTCATTTTGCATCATCCTTAATGCAGGAAGGGTTAACCAATCTCAGGGATTTTGGCAACCAATCTAAGTGATGACGTTAACTCTTCCATTTGTAACCATGGTCTTAACCACGCAACAGCATTATAAGCACCAGGCTGACCAGGAATTTCTTTAACTGAAACTTTTGCATCAGCTAAAGGATAACGAGCTCTGATATCTTGACCACCACCCTCTGTTGCATTTACGTAAGATAAGATCCAACGATTTAACCAAGATTCAACGTCTTCAGCTTCCATAAAGCTACCAATTTTATCACGTGCCATTACTTTTAAATAATGAGCAAAGCGAGAAGTAGCCATAAGGTAAGGCAAGCGTGCTGAAATAGCAGCATTGGCAGTTGCATCAGGCGTTGAGTAAACTTGCGGCTTTTGGCACGATTGTCCACCAAAGAACACAGCGTAATCTGTATTTTTATAATGACACAGTGGTAAGAAACCAAGCTTACTTAACTCTGCTTCACGTCGATCAGTAATACCAATCTCTGTTGGGCACTTAAGATCAGGATCACCATCATCACTAGTGAATATATGGGTTGGTAAACCTTCTACTTTACCGCCGCCTTCAGCACCACGAATAGCAGTACAAAAACCATATTGAGAGAATGCTTTTGTCATGTTCGTCGCCATCGCATAGGCAGCATTACTCCAGCAATAATCACCGTTATCAGTACTTACAGAGCGACCGGCAAGCTCATCAACTTCAAACTCTTCATAGTTGAATTCTTCAACAGGTTTAGATGCTGCACCGTAAGGTAAACGAGATAAAAATCTTGGCATCGTGAGTGAAACAAAGCGTGAATCATCGCTGTCTCTAAATGAGCGCCATTTAGTGTATTCAAGAGATTCAAATACTTTTTCAAGATCTCTTGGTTTAGTGAGCTCTTCCCAACTATCAAAACCAAAGAGTGAAGGTGATGATGCCGAAATGAACGGACAGAAACCAGCAGCAGCAACATTTGACATTAAGCTGAGTGTTTCAACATCTTCTGGGTGATTAGTAAACTCAAAATCACCAACAATAGTGCCGTAAGGTTCACCGCCTGGTGTACCAAATTCTGACTCATAGATTTTTTTGAATGTTTGGCTTTGATCAAACTCAACCGCTTTACTTAAATCTTTATGAAGCTCTTTCTTCTTCATATTTAGTACACGGATTTTTAATGTTGAGCCTGTATCTGAATTCATCACCAAATGATTAAGACCACGCCATGAACCTTCTAATTTTTGAAAGTCTTCATTGTGCATGATAACACTAAGCTGTTTCGAAATTTTTTGATCGATCAGTTGAATAGCTTCATTGAAAGTCACCGTCATGTTTTTATTCCATTGAACAGTGCCTTTTAAAGCTTCTTCAGTTAAAGTTCGAAGTAGCTCTTCAGCACGACTTGCATCGGTTTGTTTCGTTGCGCCAATCGCTTGGGTTAATAACGACGCCGATTCTGTCGTTGCTGCTGTGTCTAATTCTTGTGCTAGTGTTTCGGTGCTCATTTTTCAGACTCCTCTAACTTTAGCTCTTTTGCAATTGAATCTAGACTCGCTGTGTTACTTAACACTTCTTCTAAAACATTTTCTAGTTCTTCTGAGCGGTCAATCTTAGTCATGAGGTCACGAAGTTTATTGCGTGTCTCCATAAGGTTACGCAGTGGTTCAACTTGATTTACTACAGCCGCTGGCTCAAAGTCGTCGATACTTTTGAAGTTAAGGTTTACACTAAATTTAGTACCATCATCAGTTAAAGTATTATCAACATCTAACTTAAGAGACGGGCTCATTTTTTTTAAAACATCATTAAAGTTTTCTCTATCGATTTGAATAAAACGACGGTCTTTTAAAGGTTTTAATACTTCTTTATTATGACCTGAAAAATCCCCCATTACCCCAACTACAAAAGGAAGCTCTTTTTTTACAATTGCACCTTCAGTTTCAACATCATAGGTAATGTGTACTCTAGGTTTACGTACACGTTTTAATTTGTCATGGATACTCATTCAAAACTCCTTTTACTCGGTTTCTGTTTCGCTAACTTTGATGCCAGACAGCTTAAAGTATCCGGTCCTAGCATCACTATCGGTTATTAATTCATTTAATAATTCTGGTAGCGATAATTCGCTCCATCGAATAACTTGTTCAATGGTGTAAGACATAGGTGAATGCGGTTCTGTCTTTCTGAAAAACTGTGCTATTTCTTGCAACTTATTTATCGCACTTTCTCGGCTGTTGATTACCGCATCATTGCGATTAGTATTCTCAGCTATAGATGCATCATCTTCCACTCGCTCATTGTCTTGTGGTTCTTGTATTGATTTGACTTCAAGAGATTTGAGCTTATCTTTGCCTAAATGCAAAACTGCATTTAAGCATTCCTCGAGTGCTTGCTTAATATTAGAAGTGGGTTGTGACTGTTCAGTAGCAGCATCAAGTGCAATGCTTAATGCACTAAATTCTGTGAGAGCCTCTTCAATGCCGTTTTTTAAATCGAGGAAAAACTCAGCAGGAGTTTCTTGGGCACTTTTTTCTATTAATTCAAAATCAATAGCGCCTTGCGCTATTTTCTTTTCTCTTTTCTCATCATTGAGCCTAGATATGTCGTAAGCTTGCTGATATTCCCAGTAAGTAAATGGTTCATAATTTTGGCTATCTGTTAGAGCGATACTTTTAATAGGGATGATAAGCGCGCCATCACCCGCTACGCCATTTAAACCAACAAGAGCAGAAACTTTATCAGATATTTCATCGCCTTCATCAAGTGATGGATAGAGTAACTCAAAATGATTACTTATAAGCTCATGTGCAACTCGAAAGCCAAATGCCAAACCTTTAAAACCATATACACGACATAATGCTTCAATAAACCAGGCTAAATATTCAATATCTTTACTTTCTGATTTTAATGCTGCGCTGCATTGTTCTAACAATGGCTGCCAGTCACGAGCAAGAGAAGCTATGCCCTCATCATCAACGAGTGCAAGGCGCTCGGCAGCACGTAGCTGATTACGCATATCTTTTAAGGAATAATACGTTGAGGTAGGAGATACATCTGATCTAGGCTCAATGCCCGCGAATGCATCTTCGCTAATTGGAGCTATATATTCATCAAATACAAACATTCCATTGCCTTACAAATTCCTTTTACACCCAAAATAGAGACGACGTAAAATAATACATCTCTTATTTTTAATTTCAAGCCACAAAACCATTAATTAAAATAAAATTACAAAAAATAAAATAATAAAACAAAGCATCATCCATATTATTTTAATAATAGGCTATTTACTCAATAATAAGGGCACAGTCAAATCATCATTAACTAGTTTTTTATTATTAGATTTATCCGATTCTTCATTTTTCACTAAAATAAAAGTAACATTATCTCTTGCACCACGCACAAGAGTGGAGTGAATTAAAGCCATACCAGAATCAATTATATTTTTAGGACCTAAAGCAATACTAATTTCTGAGTCACTTAACTCACCAGTTAATCCATCAGAACAAAGTAGGAAAATATCATCAGTTAATAAATCACCTTCAACACAATCGACTGATAATTCATTTTGTACCCCTACTGCGCGTGTAATTACATTCGCTAATGGGTGATTTATTGCTTCTTGCTCTGTGAGTAAGCCCTCGTCAATTAAATCATTAATTTGACTGTGGTCTCGAGATAACTGTAACAACCCATTCGCTCTGTAAAGGTATATTCTGCTATCACCTACCCAAATTGCTGAATACTTATTATCTTTGAAAAACAATACGGTAACTGTTGTACCGGCCGTTTTGTTAGCTAAAAAATCACTGCTATATTCAAGCAGTTTTGTATTGGCACTTTTTATTGCCTTGATCAACATCTCGGTTGAAATTGATGACGCAGGTAACTCTTCGACTTCAGCCTTGATAACATCTACCACTAGCTGACTTGCAAAATCGCCCGCTTCATGCCCTCCCATACCGTCTGCAACAACCCAAATGTTATACTTATTAAGTTCAATATAAGCATCTTCGTTAAGTTCTCGAACGACTCCGCGATGAGACACGGCATAACTAATAAAATTTTTATTCACACTTACTTACCTGGGTATAATTCCATTCCCAATGCTGCCAACGTCCATCTAGCATTGCAGCCACCTGATTTACCGGTGGTAAACCTGCGGTCACAAAAACAACAGGTTTAATATTGATAGAGCCGTGAGTCCACCAAACGCTGTAATCACCATACTTATTAAGTAAAAGTGAATGCAATACATCATCTATAGTCCCATCCGCTAATTCATCTCCTTGAAACTCAAATACAACAGCAGATTTATTTTCATCTGGCGAAAGACTTTTACTGAACTTTTTAGCGGGTGAATGACGAACTTTAAGCGTATTCAGTACCTTTTTCTGCCAAACACTCAAGTCCACACTGTCATCAAGTACAGATAACACAGCGTCTTCATAATCAAGCGATAGCTGGTTCGAATTTAACGCCGAAATGGGTGTGCTATCGCTATCGATGAGAACTGTAAAGGGATAATGGCGCCCAACAGCATCAACACTTGGTAAAAGTGTCCCCACTTTTGCGCTTTCTGTGATTAAGTTTTCAGACAATGCAAAGTGCCATACTGGACTTGTTAAATAACGTTCTTGCCACTGAGCACCTAACTGTTCTTTACTTACTGCTATAGCAGCCTGTAACCAATGCTCCCAATGCTCTGAAAACTGTTGGCTGATCCCTTCTTGCACAAAGTCCCCCAAAAATGGAACCTTGCCCAAATAGCCAATACCTATAGCCTTGTCGGACATGAAAAACTCTCTATACTTGCGTTCCAAAATGGGTGTCTAATTGAATTTGGTAATAATTCAACAGTTGCATTATTACCTTGCAGCGAAAAGTGCAGCTCTAAGTCACTCTGAGTTTCTGCTCGTTGAGCCTTTAAATCGTCTAACATTCGATAGAAAGACCATTCGCCACTGTAACTAGTATTGATAGTCCTGCCACCATAAGGTGGTGTAAACACAATTCTGGTTTTACTTTGGGCAACGTCTCCTGGCCAAACAATACTTTTTACTTTCGGTGGACCATGTCGATAAACCATTGACTGACCATCAACTTCGATCATGAAGCTAGAAATTGTTTGGTCGAGTTTTATCGGCTTTAAACCAAACTCTATGCGTGGCGTATTACTGTTGCCATCGAAGAACACCTCACGAATTCTGGCTGCTTGCTCAAACATTTTAAGTGCGGATTCGCTTACTCCTATGTTCTTTTCAAATCGCCATGGACTCTTACTGGTATCAACACTGGGTGCAATATAGGTAGTAAAGAAGTTATCAATTGTGCCCTTAGGACCAAAAAAGTCAGAGAAATCTTTAAGGTTAATTTCTTTATCTGAGTGAGGTACCAACGGGTAACGCCCTACAATTGCTGCGTTGTACTCACGTAAAACACTGCTTCTCCAGATTTCGTTTAAGTGCTGATTGGCACTTTTTCTTGTGATGTTTGACGTATCTTGGCTTATGTTCAACAACCAATTACTGGCTGGATAAGGTAGCCCTTTACTTTGAAACTCAAGCTCGCTCAGAAACTCTGGTTTATTTTTACCACTTAGTTGGTTTTTTACAGAAGACTTAAGTAACCCACCACGGTCAAGTTGGTTTAAGTAAATATTTAGCTCTCTTAAACTTGCTTGAATTGTCTCAAGTTGCTGTGGTTCAATTTCTAAAATATCACTAAATGCTTCTTCAACTTGATAGCCAGGAAGCTTCACCTCAAATTTCGGTGTTTCATTGGGTAAGTAGCGCTTAAGTCTATTAGCCTTAGTATGCATAGCGACTTCAGCTGCATTTGCAGCCACTTTACCGGCAGCCTTTTGATTTTCCGAAATAGGCAACTTAGTCAACTGAACATTTTTTTGAACAGTTGTAATAATATTTTTTATTGGCGCTTCTGGTCCCGCTAAAACATTAGTAACGCGAACACCTTCTGTTGGTGAATTGAACTCATTTAAAGTCAGCTCATCAACAAACGAACGCCAGTAATAGATATAATCTTGAAAATACTTTTGCTCTAATTTCTTTTCGATTTCAGCTTTTGAGATATCGTATGTGTTTGCAGCTTCTTCACCGTAAACCCAACTACTTGCCATCAAGTTACCCAACATCTTGCTTTTCTCGACATTAAAAATGCCATGATAACCATTGTAGGTATAAAGACCTGGGATACCTTTCATCGCGACTTCAGGGTTTTGAAAACTAAATTCTCGTGCGCTTTCGTAACTTATAATGTCTGTTAATTTTATTGGAGGAATGCTGCTTTCCATAAAGTCAGCTTGCAGTCTTTGATAAGCTCTTTCTGCAATTGGCAGTTTTGTTAATTCAGCTCGCGCAAGACGAACAGCTTGATGATCAATTTCCTGCCCAGAAAAACCATGATCCAATAATGCTCGTGTATGAGCCATAAGATCACTGCGATTAGTTACGTTCACATCCCCAGGAAGAGCCCTTTCGTAATAGGCACTAAACCAGGCAAGTAAATCATCTTGATTATAATGCTCAGGCTCAAATAACATCAGATAGCTGCGTAATGTCTCGTATAAATAACTCAAATAATCAGCTTGTTGCTCCATCTCAGATGTTAGCGCATTGAGTAAATATGGTTCTAGGTACGTTTTTAGTGAACGCAAGTAGGCACTTTTTGAAGCCTCTGTTAGCTCTTCTACCTTACTAAAACCATAAGCCTCAAAATCTTCAGCATTAATTTCATTAACAGGGAAATTCTTTAACTTATTAAAGCGCTGATTCAAAACAAGCAGATTACTTTTATCTACTGTATTTTGATCTAGCACTTGATATTCAGCTAATGCTTGATTTGTTTCATCTATCAAATCACTATTCCATGAAAAGCTCACGTACCAAGAGATACTTAATGCTATTAAAGTGATACATGTCACAGCTAAGCATGACACGCGTAACCACTTACTTTGCTTTTCATGATGTTTGTTGGTACTTGCTAGGTTTTGCTCAGGAAAAATAACGCTCTCTAACAAACGCTTTATAAAGAAGCTTCTAGTTTGGTTTATATAATCTTTTTTCGTTGAATTTTGTTCCGTCAACAAATTAGAAGGAGTCCCTTCTTGCGTTGCACTAGTAAGGTATACACCACGAAATATTGGCAGACTTTCATACGCATTTGGTGTAAATATTTCTTTTAAAAAAGAATAACCTACACTTTGAAGTGCACGAAGTTGCTTTGGAAACTCAAATACCTTAGAGCGGTTTGCTAAATCATGCTCATTAATTAAACGTCGATTTAATAACGAGGTTAAATTTGAAATTAGCCCATGAAATTCCCTGTTAAACACTTCAATTTGATTGTCAGATTCAGCATCAAGCTCAAAAGTAACCCCCCAAACTTGTTCGGTTTCTTCATCACTCAGCTCACTAAAAAACTCTCTAAACCCTTCAATTAAGTCAACTTTTGAAAAAATAACATAAACAGGAAAGGTCATGCCCAGCTGCCCTTGAAGCTCCTGTAGTCGTTGTTTAATCGCGCGAGCATGCAAATTACGCTCAGTTTTAGTTTGATTCATCAGTTCAGAGATACCCATACTGATGATCACCCCATTTACAGGTCGTTTTGGCCTGTATTTTCTAAGTAGTCCTAAAAAACCTTGCCATGCTTTTGAGTCGTGTAAAGCATGACTGTTTTGCGTGGTGTAACGTCCTGCGGTATCAATAATCACTGCTTTGTTGGTAAACCACCAATCACAATTCCGCGTACCACCAACACCGTGAATTAAGTCTGTGCCTAGCTTCTCCTTTAAAGGAAAATCAAGGCCTGAGTTATTGATAAAGTTTGTCTTACCTGAACCAGGAGGGCCAATCATGATATACCAAGGAAGCTGATAGATATTACGGCCGTTAAAGAGCTTGGCATCCTTCAATAACTCGATCGCCTCAACCATTCGAGTCTTTAAGGTTTTAATTTCTTCTTGGACTTCATCTGCAGAATTAGCATCAACCTCTATCAGCTCTTCTGTCATGCTAGTATTTCGCTTGCTTTGATTTCTAAATTCAATCAGTTTAATAACGGTATATACCAGTAAAATTGCTAAAATAGTGATTGCACGAGCAGCGACACTTTCAAACGGTTTATAATCAGCGATCGCTATCAAAGGACCACCAAACCAAATAAGTAGGAAGAGAGCTAAAAAGCCAACTACGATCATCACCTTACGAGAAGTAGCAGCGTACATAGCGCGCTTGCACTTTTGAATAAAACTCATCACAACTCCATTAAAAAAGTAAGTCGATTTCAATTCGGCGGTTTAATGCCTTATCTGAATTCGTATTGCTCACTAAAGGCTCTGCAGAGCCTTTTCCTTCTGGCCATAACCTCCCCATTAAGCCCGTGTTCTTGGCCATTGAGTTTGCTACTTGTGTAGCTCTAGCTAATGATAAATGCCAATTAGAAGGATACTGACTGGTACTTATTGGACTATCGTCGGTGTGACCTGTGATTAAGATTTTGCCTTTTGTTCCTTCAAGGCTTAGCGCTAACTTCTCTAAAATTGGTTGGAAAGATGGCAGAAGTGTCGCTTCGCCTGAGTTGAACAAACTCTCATTATTGATTGTTATTCTGATTCTGTCTGCTTGCTGCTCAACGCTCACTATACCGCGTTGTATTTCAGTGTGTAATAATTGGGTTAACAAGTCGAGTTGCTTACTTTTGTTACCTTCGACTTGTGAAGATGACAAAGGATGAACTAATTTCAAGTTTTCAGCAGTAGCGTCAACTTGCTCATTGAGACGCATATTGAAAAATAAATAAACCACTAGCGCAATTAAAGCAAGAACCGAAATTACAACCCAAAGAGGAATTTGGTTTCTTAACTCTACCCCTGCTGCAACACGGCTTTTCCAGCTAGGTGTTAAAAATTGACTATGAGGCCCATCAAGCTGATTGAGGATGTGGTAAATTCTATTACGGTAATCTTCTAACTTACTTTCACCGCTTGCAGCAACTCGAAACTTACCTTTAAAGCCTAAATTTAAACAATGGTATTGTAGCTCTAAAAAGTTTCGATTCATTTCTGGATGCGCTAGCGCTTCATCCAGCAAAGTAAAAAAGTACTCACCACCAAATGTTTCTTTATGAAAAGTGGATAATAAGCTCTCTTCTGCCCATTCTAACGAACTCCACTTTGCATTTAATACAGCTTCATCAATTGCAGCACATAAGCAATAACGCGCATTATTAATGACCGTGAGCTCAATTGATTTCGCGCGCAGATTCGTCTCAAAGCGCTTGATTGATTCAATTGCACGATGCTTTAAAGCCGCTAAACTGTCTATTTGCGATGACTGATTAATAAAAATGATCAATGAAAAGCTATCATTAGCCGCATCGAGTAATTCATTTTTAAAAATTGATACAGAACTGACACTCGCCTTTTCAGGTGAAGAGTGACTAAACGAGACCACGGTTTTGTCACTCGAGCCTTGCGATGCTTCTGAATTTGACTTGTTACGGCCCAAACGTCCTGGACGTGGTTTAATTATTGTTTCATCCATTGAAACGCTTCCTTTATTAGCTTCTAATTGCCCAAAGAATTAAGTTTAAATCAGGGTAGTTACCTGATAAATGAAGAGCGATACCCCCACTGGATTTTAGTTTGCTCCAGTGTTCACTGTTTTTATTAAGCTCAAAATAATGATATCCAGCATGGTAAGGTACTTGACGTGGCGCTGTAGGTAAGCCATTGATTGAGATCCCTGGTAGCTGGTTATTTACTAAATCTCGAATCGACTCTACGCTACCAATTTTAATTTGCGAAGGTAGCAACTTTCTTAATTCTTCATGGGGAATACTCGCTTTGACAGCCAGTACGAATTGAGCAGAGTCGAGAATCGACTTATCTCTTAATGCACCGAATGAGATACCAAACTTACTTTGTTCTAACTTAATTTCAGTGGCTGTTTGTTCAATCACTTGGCTGAGAGATTGGTATAGGAAGTTCACAACCTCTGCAAAAACAAACTGTAAATTTGCATGGTCATATTTTGGAAGTTGCGGCACCCGTTTATTTACAGCACTAAATGTTGCAAGTTCGCCAGCAAGCTCAATTAACCTTGCATAAAGTTCTCGAGGATGAACACGAGAGTGCGTTAATAAGCTTTGAAAAATAGCATCATATTTATTTAATGTTTGTAGCATCAAAAAATCAGCCACTGATGTGCTACCTGCATACCCTTGACATAGCCTGACTGCAATACTTTCAGCACGTTGCTTTATTAAACCTGAGACCTCTCTTACAAGCGCTGTTAAAGGCTTATTACTGGTGACAAACAAACTAGGAGGAATATACTTAGAATCAAGTTTAATTGCTCCCTCATTCGTGACTTCTGTAATTCTTGCAAGCGGCAGCAAGACATAACCCGATGTATCATCAGACATTAACATCAATCGGCTATGAAGCTTTGCTACTTGGATTACTTCTTGAGCTTGAGAGCCTAAACTGTCATCACTAACTGATAAGTCTGCAATCCTGTAACGTGTCACTAATTCGTCTTCACTAGATGAGATGTTGATCCCACTTCCCTTCAAGGCTGGAATTGCAAGGCATATAATTTCATCATAGGCACTTTTAGCTACCACTAAGGGATCAGGAAGAAACTCATCACTTGGCATCTGAATTGGGCATAAATCTGGCGAAATAGCCGACAATTTATCAATAGCAAATTGACCGGTTACAAGTAGTTCACTATCAATTTCGAGTTCAATGACTCCCCATGAATCAGCAACAGTGCCCTCTATAACTCTTCTAATTACACTAGAAACATGCTTATCTGCTTGTTGAAAATGCTGAGGCCTTAAGAACATTCCTTCTGTCCATGCGACCCGCGTGTAATCACTCATGTTTATTCCTTTAATCTTTCATATATACAGCTAACGACTCAACATTTACGTCAATGTCATCGTAGCCTGTCGGATCAACCTCTATAACAGCTCGCCAACGGGCCTTTTCAATATCTCTATAAGCGACTACCACACCAACAAAGCGAGTATTTCTGTTTAAATTCATTTTGTATTCAATGCTTGACGAAGGTTGTAATTCAAGTTCATCTTTTTTAAGAAGATCAGGCCCAAGTACCGCTTCAGGATTTTCATATAAACTAAAAAAATCTTGCGTATCGAAAATAGTTCGGGAGCTTAGCTCAAACAATTTATAAACGACAGGTGAAGGACGGCCAGAGATATCTGGATTCACATCTGAGGCCACTGAAATGTTTAAATCAGTAGATGGGGGCACAAACTTGTTTACCGTTGTACAGGCTGTTAAAAATACCCACATAACACCTACAAAAGTAAGCTTGAACTTCAACATTGCATTATTCCTTTATTGTAATACAACTAATTACCACTATTGTATGCCTTCAGAAAATCATCAGAAAATGCTAAAACTCCTTTAGCTTTAACATCATCTGCAATGTCAGCATACAATTCGTTATATATACGCCAGCTAGAAGCACCGCCATATGCAGGCAAAGAGCTAAGTAGACCACCTTTATTACTTTGCGCTTTTATATCACGCGGTGATAATTGCTCTAAAAGGCCATTAAGCGCCCCTGTTGCTCCTGCTAGTAACCCTTGCTCATGAAGTTTTATATCAACAAAACTTTCTTTTACAGCTTCATTCGCTTGCAAAAAACTTGCGCTATTACGAACAAAAAGATTCTGCATAACATCATCAATGGTTGCTGAAAACTTAAGAGGGTTATTTTGCTCAACTTTAAAAGTTGTGTGATTCAATTTAAGTTGATTCTTAATATTTGTTCGCTGACGAATCAAATCCATCGAGCCTTCAAGAAAAAGCTTAAAACACTCGCCCATATGCTGCCATGTGTCTTCATTTTGCAGCTCTGCAGCTAATTTTTCATTAACACTTAAGCCATTCAAAAAAGAAATAACTAATTTCGAAGAGCTTGAAATTTGATTATCTTTTATAGGTGCACTAACTGGGGCGTTATTTGCAGCCATTGCACTATTGCCATTATTGAACGGCTTACTATCATTAACAGCTGGAGTGCTAATTACAGGCTCTTCTACCGGTAATACAGGCACGCTATTTTCTTTTTCTTTAACTGTACCTGCTAGTTGCGCTAGATCATCCCAGTCCTCTGGAATGGGTTGACTGAGGTTTTGTTGTGAAAATATGTCAATGTTTTCACTCGGTGCTTTCTGAAAAGTAGGAGCAAGCATTGCCTCTTCAAGTTCACTAGAACTGTCGTAAGCCAATTGCTGCTCAGAAGAAGCATTAAAATTACCGCTTAAATTTGTTGGTAGTTCTGTAGGCGGGGTATTGAAAGAGTTGACATGTGGCTCAAAATTTTGAGCTTGTTCATCTTGCTGTAAAGTTGATTCAATTTGAAAATCACCAATAGTGAGAATGTCACCATCATTTAGTCGGTGTTTATTTTCTTTACCAAGCGGTGAAACTGAAAAGTTTATAAACAATCCATTTGTCGAGTAGTCATAAACATAGAAGCCATCTGTTTCTTTTACAATTTTACCATGGCGACCTGATATTACTTTTTCCGGATCAGGTAAATACCAATCACAATCTTCTGACCGACCAAAAGTTAACTCATTTTTTACTACTTTTTTCGCATCTATCTCAGGAGAAAGCCTGTGATAACTGGTAACATTTAGAATCACTTCCATTTGATTGTTAGTCCCATAAATACAAACATTCTAATAGGATAAAATACTTCGCAGAATAAAGTCAACGCGGAAAAATACCCATAAACAGAATTTAAATAATTTTAAAAAACAAAATAAAATACAAAAACAAATAACCAATCTAAGAACTAAACCTTAAGTACCAGTTCATTAATATAAACTGAATGATTGCTTATTGTTGTATTTTTTGTAAAATATGTCCCCAGTCAAAAGGATATTGATTTTTATAAAAGGAATTATAATGACTGCTGAGAATGATAAAACACGTATTGCCTCAATAAAAAATAAAAATGCGGTATCTAAAGGAAGCAAGCTTCATTTAATTGGTAAAACACTCTCAAACCGCTACTTAATTGAAGAATTAATTGGTGAAGGTGGCATGGGTTATATTTATCGAGCACGAGACACCTACCTAAATACTCAATTAAATCAAGATAATATAGTTGCAGTTAAAGTATTACACCCTGAGTTAGCTGACTCAGAGGATGCTTTATTATTGTTAAAAGATGAAACAATAAAAACTCGCACTCTTTCTCACCCCAACATTGTCAAAGTATTTTCAGCGTCTTCAAGTGACACCTATCATTTCGTCGTAATGGAATGGATTGAAGGTGAAACTCTTGAGCAATTAATCAAAAGAAGTAAACCAAATGGTTTGTCTCAAAAACGAGCTAAACCTATTTTAAATCAGCTTATTGACGCCCTAACTTACGCTCACTCTAAGGGAATTGTACACAGCGACCTAAAGCCTTCAAACATAATTCTTGATTCGCAAGGAAACTTAAAGATCTTAGATTTTGGTATTGCAAAAACAAACCTTCAAGAAGATAAATATGCAGCCCCTGCTAACAATGAGCAACCAAACAGCAATGGTTATACCCCCACATATGCTAGTCCTGAACAACTAAATGGAGATAAATCTTCAGCTAAAGACGATATATTTGCATTTGGTTGTATTGCATTTGAGCTATTAACGAGCAAGCATCCATACAATAGAGTCGCTGCAAATCAAGTAGCAAAAGATACAAGTGTAAAAAAACCCAGCAACAGTTCATTAAGTGTTTGGCTTAAAATCAAAAAGTGTATTTCACTTGATGCTGCTCATCGCCCTAAATCATTGTCTGAAGTTAAATATGGACTAAACAATAATAGAACTTCATTATTAATCCATGCAGCTTGCTACGCATTACTTATTGGTGGTGCTGGGTATCAGTTTTTATCCCAAAGCGATAAACAGCAATTGATTGAAGCAAACTATCAAAACTCGCTCGCAAAAGTTGAACAGCTTGAAACATGGATGAATTGGCCTAGTGATGGTTTACCGCAACGATTAAATGAAATTCCACCACAATACAAAGTATTAAAAGAAGGGCTTTTAGCTGTTCATCAAAATAAAGTCGTAGAAAAATTTACTAAACAAGTCGATGATTTACCAAGAACCGCCATAAATACAAGAGCCTACGATGAAGCTATTGCTATTTATGACGAAGCAAAAAATTTCTATCCTGATTCAGAGACATTAAATAATAAACTCGAAAGCTTGCTTACTGAAAGACAGTCAATCCTATCTGATCTAAGTTACCGTTTAGATGTACTGTTATCGCAATCTAGATACGATGAAAGTGGTGACAACAACATTCACGGTCTTGTATCTCAAATAAAAATTATCGACTCTAGTTATACCTATGTACCCAACCAAGAGCATATAAATAATTTCAAACTGGCAGTTTTAGCGTCTATTGAAAATGAAGATTTTGTTACACAAAAAACATTACTTGATGTAGGTGAATTAGTTTTTTCCAATACTTCAGAACTTGAGCCACTCGTTACTGCATTGCGAAAAAAAGAGTCAGCCATGGTCGCATTAGCTGAATATAAGAGAAAAACGAGTGAAGGGATGACTGTGAGTTACCCTGACGACGATGCCAAAATATTTTATCAAGAAAAATTAGAAAGATTTAACACTCAACTTGCAAATGTTTCGGACTATAAACAGCTTATCGAGTTTGATGAGTCATTTAGTAAAGAAGCTGAAATCTTCCCTGAATCATTTGAGCCCATTTTATTAATCAAAGATCAAATAGCAACGACTTATATTTCTATGGCCAGTAGTTTAATGAAACAAAAAATGTATAGAACAGCCGAAAGACTTGTAGAACGGAGCGAAGAAATTAGAAAGAGTCTAGAAAATACAATCTAGATCAGAAGATTAAATAATCAAACGTCAGGGAAGAGCGAATTTGCACAAATAAATTTTTGAACGCCATTCTTTTTCTTTAACGTCTAATAAATAGTGTAATTTAATGGAGTAATTATGAAAAAATTAAGTCTTGCCTGTGCACTGATGATACTAGCAGGCTGTTCATCAACCACAGAAGTTTCGCCAGAACCAGAGACTATTGTAGAACCTGTAGCTGAAGTGATAGAGGAAGTGCCTGTAACTTCATTAACGGTCGTTACTACACCTAACGATGCGCGTGTTCGTATCATGAATATTAAACCTGTCTACGAAGATGGTATTGAACTTAATGATGGTAAATACGATATTGAAGTAACCAAGCCTGGTTATTTAACCTATCGCAAGTGGATTGTTGTAGATAAAAAAACAATATTGACTGTAGATCTTAAAAGCATAGAGTCTAATCAAGCTACTCAATAATATGAAACTACTTCCCACCAAAGGAAAGCAGCGGCTTTCCTTTTTTGATCTTCTTTTAAATTAACTGCAAATAGTACAGTGACGACAGTGCACCGCAATTAACAATAATTGTTAACCAAAGCACAGCAATAAAACTGCGTTTTTTGGATTTGTGTCTTAACCATTGCTGTGCAATTAATGAACCTGGCCAACCACCGATTAACCCTAAAATATGCAGTGTTCGCTCAGGTACTCTTATTGTATGCTCGCCATGTTGCATCGCTAAACGTTTATCCCAGCCGTATACCAAAAAGCTTATTAAGCTCGCTACGCTGTAAGTGCCTGCAATAAAGTAGGTAATATTAAGTTGCCACGATACCAGCCATAACAGCGCTAAAAACAACAATGAAAATGTAATTAATGTTTTCTTAATCAACGAATTATCACCTATACTTTGCAAAACAAATTAATTTTATCGGGACGCTATTATGGCATACCTAAAATCACTTTTACTATCAATCTGCCTGTGTTCACTTTCTGTTTTGGCGGCGGAGCAACAACTTGATGACAAGCTAAAAGTGTTTGAGCCTTACTTAGGCACATGGCAGTCTGACTTTAATGTCGCAGCAGGTAAACCTGGTGTGCAAGATGTGAGTACCTGGCAACGCGCGCTCAATGGCACGGCTATTAAAACCATTCATTCTATCAATGAAGGTGAATATGGTGGTGAATCGATGATTTTTTGGGATAATAAAAAGCAATCTTTAGTGTTTTATTACTTCACTACGGCAGGTTTTTATACCCAAGGCACAATGAATGTACTTAGCCCTACTCAATTTGTTGCTTATGAGAATGTGACAGGCAGCAAAGAGGGGATCACTAAGGTAAAATCGACAAGCGAGTTTAAAAACAACAGCTTTGTGGTGTCGACCTCTTACCTTAAAAAAGGTCAATGGACAAAACCAGATACCCGAACTTACATCCGCAGCGAAAAAACAGTTAAGTTTAAATAACAGCTTTGAAAAAGGGTAAGGCGTTTATCACCTTACCCTTTTTTATCAATGCCTAAAGTCAGCCATTAATGCTGGGATCCCTGGCAGCATACCCACCAGCGCCATCACGCTTGTTAAAATTACAAACATTATTAATGGAATGATCCAACGGCTCATTGGTGATAGTTCAGAGCTTCGCTCTTTACAACCAATTAAGCCCAGGTTGTCGAGCAACATCGTTAACGACCAACCAAATGCAGGATTCACCAAAGTCGATGAAAACACCACAATAGCAGCCGATTGGGTGGTTTTACCTTCGCGGGTCATTTCCATGCCAGCTTCAAGAAGTGGGATAAACACACCTACAATCAAGGCGACACATAACACGGGTTGCCAAATAGCTAAATCCATTGGGTAGCCCCAAATACTGGCAATGATACAAAATAATGCCGTTAACACCGCACCTGCAGGAATGGGTCGCTTAGCGATGGCTGCTGGCACAATGTAAGTTCCCCATGATGAGGTAAAGTTAGAGCCGCCTAACAAAGAACCAAATGTCTGACGGATTGAAGCACTAAACATGGTATCGTCAATGTTCATTTGCACTTTTTCTGTGCGTTCTGGGTAACTGATTTTTTGGAATACTTGATGCCCTAAAAAGTCAGGTGACCACATAGCAACCGCAAGCACCGCGAATGGCAATACCACAACAAAGCTCTCAAGAGTTGGTAACCCCAGCATCCAACCGGTGTTTTCACCCCACCAATACATTGGGTTCATATTTGGTAAGCCCGGTGCTGTTTTAAACTCAAACGGCGCCCCCAGTAAAAATGCGATTAAACCGCCAAGTAAGCAACTTAATGGCACAGCTAACCAACGTTTTTTGTAGTGCTCAAGTAAGGCATACAACACGATAGTCGATAAAATCACAATAAAAGCGATATGGGTCATATCAATGCCTTCAGCCCATGCAAACAGCTTTTTAACCTGCGAAATCGTGCCGATAAAACCAAGGTAGAGCAGTAAACCGCCACACACTCCTCGGCTGGTTAAGCCCGCCAGTAAACTCCCCCCTTTACTAAGCGCGAGTAACAGACCAAACGCCCCTATCAGTAAACCAAAGGCCATTGGGTGACCACCCGCTGCAACCACAATCGGGATCAATGGAATAAGCGGCCCATGCGTACCCGCCAGATTTGCCGTTGGTAAAAAGAAGCCCGAAAATAATAAAATGAAGATCGATACAATTAATAGCTCATAGCGCACGTTTTCTAGAATAAAACCTTCACCTAGGCCCAGTGGCGCTGCAAACGTTGCAGCAATAGCACCGACCATGACCACCTTGCCTATGGTTCCTGCCATTGCAGGGATAGAGTCTTCTAATTCAAACCGGTAATCACGAAATGGTAAATTAGGACGCCAGCGCTTAGGCTGCATAATTTGTAATTCGTGTTCAAGGTATTCGTCGCGACTCGAAAAATAACTGCTGGGTTTATGAAGAGCTTGATAGCTTTGCTGGTCGGCATGAGTATCCGATCCTTGCTCAGCAGGCGCTGTTGACGCTGATTGCTGCCTCGTATTCATGAGTTCTCCTACTGCCTATCTTGAAAAATTATGTGAGTTTTTTATGTGAGTTTTTATTATGCAGTTAGGGTAAAGCAGTCAGGCCAAAAACACGATTAGGCAAAAGGTAGGGTATGAATTTGTAAAAAAGCCGTTCTTATAGTATTAAAAATACAGAAAATTCTCTTAACCAATTGAAATATAATAACTTACCTTAATTTATAATTTAGACAACATACAGCAATTGTTAATAAATGCCTATTAATCAAGCACATTAACTATTAGTCTAATAAATCGTATGAATAGCAAACAGGTAAACTATGAGGTATGGGAATGCAGGCATCACACTTGCTTGGCGCGCGAAACAAGGTCTAGAGATGCGAGGTGCGAGTAGGTAACATCGATTTCACATCGCGTTTTATCTCGTACCTAGCACCTCGTAACTAGCCCCTTCACTCTTGCAACTAGCAGCTTAAAGCTATTTCGTCTTTAATTTATTCAGCTCATCATCTTGCTGTGCAACAAGGGCATTAAGCGTTTGACTGCCGTCTCCAGCCTGCGTTGATAACTCTGCTAATTGCGATGCAGCATCTGAGATTAAAGTAAGATTCCTATTAATCTCTTCGGTTACAGAGCTTTGCTCTTCAGCGGCTGTTGCAATATGGGTAATTTGTTGCGTAATTTCGTCCACCTTAACAACCACCTCATGAAGCGCATCAAAGGCAACGGAGGTTTCATCTACCGCGGTTTGTGCACGCACAACACCTTGTTCAATCACTTTAGAAGCGTTGCCTACTTCAAGCTGTAAGCTGTCGATTAGACCGCTGATGTCATCGGTTGATGAACGTGTTTTTGAAGCAAGCGCACGAACTTCGTCGGCGACCACGGCAAATCCACGTCCTTGCTCACCAGCTCTTGCAGCTTCTATAGCAGCATTGAGGGCAAGCAAATTGGTTTGCTCTGCTATGGTTCTGATCACATCTAATATCTGAGTTATGTCATTACTGCGCGCTGCAACCTTTTCGACCGCTTTGTTTGCTTCTTTTATTTCATCTGACATAGTCTTAACTTGTGTTACAGCTGAAGACAAACTTTTTTCACTACTAACCACTAAACTATTTATTTCGTCAGCTTGTTGCGCCGATTGTTCAGAAGCCCTTGCAACCTCAAGTGCTGTTGCACTCATTTCGTTCATTGCGGTCACCACGCTTTCAATTTCTTGAAATTGCGCTTGTACATTATGTTTAGTATCAACAGCAACACTGGTTGCCATGTGGGCTTGCTCCTTGGTTTGCGTCGATACATTTTTAAGCTCACCAATTAAGTCACGCAATTTAGCAAGAAACGCATTAAAACCTGTTGCTAGTGCTATTAATTCAGCATGGGTATCAACATGCAGGGTTTGGGTTAGGTCGCCTTCAGCACTAGCAAGGTTATCAACACGCTGTTGAATTTGTTGTAATGGTGCCACGATGGTGCGGATCACTAAGGTCATGATAACAAAGGCTGCACCAGCAATAATAATACCCGTCACCAAGATTAAGCCGCCTAACGTATTGGCGTTTTCACTCATGCTATTTGCCAGCGCATGAGGGCCCTCAAGAGCAAGCTCAGCTGGTACTTGAATCAATAAGTTCCACTGGGTTTTAGCAAGCTTAATGGTGATTGGGTAATTAACTAAATATTCATCACCGACTTTAAATACACCACTTTGATTTTTAGCTTTAACGTAATTGTCTAAAGTGCTTTTAGCCACTGCCTCTTTTAGCGGTCTGCCTAGCTTATCTTTGTAATGGCTACTACCAACCACTAAATCAAGTGAGCTTAATAAGGTGACTCGGGCTTTACCATTATATAGCTCTTTTGACAATTTTTCGGTCATGCTTTGAAATACAGGCAAAGTTAAATCAACACCAGCAACACCAATAAATTCATTATCACGAAGAATTGGCACAGTTAAAGAGGTCATCATTTCTGAATACCCTGGGGTGATTTCGTATAGGTAAGGTTCCATTATGCAGGGTACTTTGGTGTCTTTTACACACAGGTACCACTCAGCTTCTCGCTGACCAAATTCATTAAGTGTATCGACATATTTTTCAGCCGCATCATCTACGACTTGTTGCTCAATGGCGCCATCTCGATTGCGTGTGAAATAGATTTCTAAAGTACCAACACCCGCCACAGAGTGATCATAACCACTAATAAAATTAGCATCACGGCCATCAAACGCATTTGCTTCAAACTGCGAATAAATAGATGAAAGAATGGTATTTTTTTTAAGTAGTGAGCGATTCAACTCAACCACCGCATCGCGAGTTAAAGTACTTGCTGCATCATGATCACCTAAGATTGCGGCAAATGAATAAGGCACTCGATATGCTTCGTTAATAAATCCAGCAACTTGTTCACCATATGCGGCAGCATTGGAGGCTAGTTTGTCTTCAACTTCAGCAACAATCAGCTTTTCTGATTGTGCAGCTAACTGCTGGTTGCTGTTTGACAACTGCCACCATAAAACACTCGATAAAACAAACACAGTAATAAAAATACTGCCTACTGTGAGCCATAATAACTTTTTCGCTAATGCTAACTGCCGCATCGAAATGTCCTGTTTTTATTGTAGGTTTGCTAATAGTTTAGACTATTTAACTAATTTTACAGCCCAAAAAAGGAGTAAAGCATTATTTTTAAGTAATTTATTGAAAATGCCCTGTTCGACAACAGAATTTTGCTAGCATGCAATTGAAATTTATAGCTTTGTTATGATTCGGTTTATTTAGATTAACGGCGTACAAAGCATGACAAACTATTTAATTAGATGGCTTAACATATAGCGAGTAAGCGCTGCTGAGCACTAAAATAATTGATAAATTGCGTTTCTTTATTACTTGTTCTAAGACAAACAACCGACAAGCTTCTATATTACTAATAAGTACATCCCAAATCACAATAGATAAGCAGCTAATTTACAGCGTATTTTGTAACGAGTTAATTATAATAATAAATATCAACAAGCGATGACCATGAAGCAAGACACATTTGATTTTGACCAAATAATTATAGGCTCTGGGTTTGGTGGCTCAGTGAGTGCGCTACGCCTAAGCGAAAAAGGTAACCGGGTTTTAGTACTTGAAAAAGGCCTTCGCCGAGACGATAAAGAATTTCCAAAGACCAACCTAGATATCAAAAATTATATGTGGCAACCAGAAATTGGCTTAAAAGGCTGCATTCAATTTTCGTTTACCAGCAAAGTCACTGTGCTGCATGGTGTGGGTGTTGGCGGTGGCTCACAAATTTATGCCAATGTGCACCTTATTCCTGATGATGAGGTGTTTCAATCTCCAGCTTGGACACGCATAAAATCAGACTGGAAAGAAAGCCTAATGCCCTACTATGGCCTTGCACAGCGCATGTTAGGCAGTGCCAAAAATACCTATACCAATGTTGCCGATCACACCCTTAAAGAGATTGCTGAGCAGATGGATCAAGGTGACTCGTTCAAAACCGTGAACACCGGGGTGCTTTTTGCAAAGCCCGGCGAAGCCTATAACAAAGAGCTACCCGACCCTTACTTTAACGGCGATGGCCCAAGGCGAAATACCTGCCATTACTGCGGTAGCTGCATGATTGGTTGTCGCCATAATGCCAAAAACACCTTGATGAAAAACTATTTGTACTTTGCCGAGCGCAATGGTGTAGAGATAAGACCAAGCTCTGAAGTAATCAAAATCACCCCGCTTAATGCAGATGGCAGCGCCGGATACAAAATTAAGATTAAAGATACCAGTCATCGCAATAGCCATATTTATACGCTAACAACACGTGGTGTTGTGCTAAGCGCGGGGGTCATGGGCACCGTGCCTTTGCTTTTAAAAATGCGTGATAAAGACAAAACATTGCCCAATATTTCAGCTTGGCTGGGTCAGCAAATTCGTACAAATTCAGAAACCCTCACCACCGCGAACAATACCACTAAAAAAGTTGATGATGGCGTTGCGATCAGCTCATTTATTTCGGTCGATAAAGACACCAATATTGAAATTTGCCGGTTTAAGGAAGGTGCCGATGGCACATGGCTATATTTACCTTACGTTCCTATGGTGACAGGAAAAGGCCTCAAGCGTATCGCTAAGTTTTTAGTGAATACACTGCGCCATCCAATAAAAACAGCCAAAGTATTGCGGCCAAAAGGCAAAGCCCGCAGCTCGATTCTATTTTTGGTGATGCAAAAATCCGAGGCGTTTATTCACCTTGAATGGCGACGCAAATGGTATCGGTTATTTAAAAACGGCATTACTGCAGTGCAAAAAGAGAATGATGCACCGCTTAGCGTTAGTTTTCCAAAAGCAGAAGAAGCAACCAAACTCTACGCCGAAAAACTCGGTGGCGTGCCAGGCTCTGCTTTAACTGAAGTGCTCTTTGGTGCCCCGATGACGGCACATATAATGAGTGGAGTCGCCATGGGAACTGATGCCTCTAACGGCGTAGTTGATAGCTCTGGAGAAGTGTTCGGCTATCAAAACCTACGAGTTATTGACGGCTCAATCATACCGGGTAATTTAGGGGTAAACCCATCATTAACCATTACCGCATTGTCTGAATACGCAATGAGCCAAATACCGGTATTCGATGCAGCCCGAGCCAGTAAGATAAAGCCAATAGTGTTCAGTGAGCCGCGCGAAGGCCTAGTATCTGCGCTTACGGGTTCAGGCGATTTAGCAAAGTCGATTGCTGAAAAACAAAAAAGCCGTGCATAAAGCACGGCCTAATTTGATCAATAGCAATTAGATAACTGATAGCTCTACAGCAATGTTACCGCGCGTTGCGTTTGAGTAAGGGCATACTTCGTGCGCTTTATTAACAAGTTCAAGAGCGGTGTCTTTATCAAGATCACCCACCGATACCGCAAGCTTAACAGCAATACCAAAACCACCTTCGATAGGACCAATTGATACTTCAGAGTTAATGTGAGTATCTGCCGGTAATTTAATTTTTGCTTGGCCAGCCACTAACTTTAATGCGCCGATAAAACAAGCCGCGTAACCTGCTGCAAATAATTGCTCAGGGTTTGTACCTTGACCATCATCACCACCTAACCCCTTAGGAGTTGATAGTGCCACATCTAAGCGGCCATCATCTGATTTTGCTGTGCCTTCACGGCCACCTGTTGCTGTTGCTTTTGCTGTGTATGCGACGCTTTGTAGTTCTTTCATGATTACTCTCCTAATTGAGTGAAAATATACTTTGCATGCAAAATATATTAGATCAGCTTTTTCGGGATTGCAAATACTTTGTATGCAAATTAAAATGCTCGTATTGAATTTTGAGGACCGAGTATGAAATACCCACAGCTAAAATTAGATAACCAGCTATGCCATCGCTTATATATGGCATCGAATGGGATTGCCCGTGCGTATCGAGATTCTCTTAATCAATTAGATTTAACCTACCCGCAATACGTCGTGATGATGGCGCTGTGGGAAAAAGATCAGATCAGCATTGCTGAATTACTTGAAAAAACCGCTATTGATGGCGGTGCGATGACGCAAATTTTAAAAAAAATGAGCGACAAAGCATTGTTGTCGATCACCAAAGATAACCAAGATAAACGCAAACGACTCGTGCAGCTCGAAGCCAAAGGCAAGGCAATGCAAGATCAAGCTGCCGATATACCGTCGCAAATTCGTTGTCGCTTCCCAAGCATTAACGAACAACAAGCACTGCAACTGATTGAATTACTCGATTTAGTAAATAGTGACCTCAATTAACAAAAATTATTTGAAAGTGAATTTGGATTACACCTCTTTTTAATATAATTCTATACGCTATAGTGTTCAAAACTCATCAATACGGACACCATCATGAAAGCATTTGGATACACTACAGCAACCCCAACGTTATCGGACTCATCACTACAAGCGATTGAATTACCTGATCCCGTTGCCACAGGTCACGACATTCTTGTAGCCGTAGAAGCAATTTCAGTAAACCCCGTTGATACTAAAATTCGCGCTAATGTATCACCAGACAATGGCTACAAGGTTATTGGTTGGGACGCTGTGGGAACCGTTAAAGCTGTTGGCGACAAAGTGTCGTTATTTAATGTCGGTGACCGTGTGTTTTATGCTGGCGACTTAACGCGCCAAGGTAGTAATGCTGAGCTGCAACTTGTTGATGAACGCATTGTTGGTCTTGCACCAACAAGCCTTAGTAATAGTGAAGCAGCCGCCCTGCCCTTAACCAGTATTACTGCGTGGGAGTTATTGTTTGACCGTTTACAAATTGAAAAATCTAAAAACAATAAGCCAGCCTCTGTATTAGTGATAGGTGCCGCAGGTGGTGTAGGCTCAATTTTAGTGCAACTTGCCAAACAGCTTACCAATTTAACAGTAGTTGGTACCGCCGCACGAAAAGAAAGCGCCAACTGGCTTAAAGATTTAGGAGTTGATCATGTTCTTGATCATAGCAAAAACCTTAACGAGCAACGTCTTGCGGCCGACCTGAATGAATTTGATTACGTAGTGAGCTTAACGCACACCGAGCAACATCTTGATAGCATTATAGAAGTGATCAAGCCACAAGGTAAATTGGCACTGATCGACGACCCAGCAAGCTTTGATATTTTAAAGTTAAAGCGTAAAAGTATTTCGTTGCATTGGGAGTTTATGTATACCCGCTCAATGTTCCAAACCGATGATATGATTGCTCAGCATCAGCTTTTATCAGAGCTTGCTAGTTTAGTTGATGACGGCACAATCAAAACAACATTGGGTGAGCATTTAGGTAAGATAAACGTAGCAAACCTTGTTAAAGCCCATGGGATTTTAGAATCTCATAAAGCTCGTGGAAAGCTTGTTTTGGAAGGGTTTGAGTAACGAGGTACGAGTTACAAGTTACGAGAGTAAAAGTTAAGAGATTAAAGCTACAAGATGGAGGTGCGAGTATGTAGCAGCGATTTTACATCGCGTTTTATTCTCGTATCTCCCCTACCTCACCCATGTCGCGGCATAAAGCCGCTGCTACGAAAAACAAAATGCAAGCACGCATCATTAAAGTGCATTATTACGGTTGTCTTTCACTATTTTAGTGCCTGATTTTAGGGACGCTCTAGCCACAATATATTAACCAATTGATTTTTAATACATTTAAATTTAATGACGGTTTGGCACAGATCTTCCAATAGATAAAATGAACTGGCACTAACAAGGAGACTAACGTGACTAACTTCTTTCACACTCTTTATCTACTTTGGCGATTAGACATCAGCACATGGCAAATGCATGAAGCAAACGATCCGCATAATACTGCAGATTTGGAGCGTCGCTATGTTAAATAATGATCCCGCATTTATTGAAGCACTTAAAAAAATTTCGGTTCATCAACTAACAATCACCGAAGCGTCGGCGCAGTACGACATTCCTAAGCGTGTGTTATACAAAGCTGCAAGACAGCAACAAGTTAAACAGAACAAGCAAAAGGCGTATTTAATTGCTACCCAGAAGCGTTTGCAGCAAAGCTTACGCAATGTAGAAATGGAGTTAGCTAGCTTCAGCTAAATAATTTCTGTATGGTTAAAATTTACGCACAACAATGATGGAATAAGTATGCACGCAGTAGAAGTAAACTTTGATGGCTTAGTGGGGCCTACTCACAATTACGCGGGATTATCGTATGGCAATGTCGCTTCACTAAGTCACGCCTCTTCGCATTCAAACCCCAAAGAGGCCGTGCTACAAGGCCTTGAAAAAATGAAGGCGATGCACGAATTAGGTCTAGAGCAAGGTATTTTTGCTCCTCATGCTCGCCCCGACATTAATGTGCTAAAACGCCTAGGCTTTACAGGCAGCGATAAGCAAATAATCGAAAAAGCATTTAAGGCAGATCCGATACTATTAAGAGCATGTTACAGTGCATCAGCAATGTGGACAGCCAATGCAGGAACAATTTCACCTTCTGCCGATACTCTTGATGGCAAAGTGCACTTTACGGCTGCTAACTTAAATAACAAATTTCACCGCTCACTAGAGCCCGTGACAACTACGGCATTGTTAAAAGCCATGTTTAACGACGAGCGTTATTTTAGCCATCATACTCACTTACCAGATCAAGGCTTTTTTGGTGATGAAGGCGCAGCAAACCATAATCGCCTATGCGACAGTCATGCAGATACAGGGCTTGAGCTTTTTATATATGGTGCAAGTAGTTTTAATAGTGCCTTACCAAAACCCGTTAAATTTCCTGCAAGACAAACACTTGAAGCATCTCAAGCAATTGCCCGCTTACATCAACTAAAACCAGAAAATCAGTTATTTATTCAACAGAACCCCGATGTAATAGACCAAGGCGTCTTTCACAACGATGTAATTGCGGTGGCTAATGGCAATGTACTTTTGTGTCATGAACAAGCATTTTTGAACCAGCCCAGTGCGCTGAAGCAAATTAAACAGGCTTACCTTGGCAATAAACCACTGCATATTATTGAGGTGCCAACCAATAAAGTAAGTATCACAGATGCAGTGAGCAGCTATTTGTTTAATAGTCAGTTGATCACTTTAGCTGATGGCAATATGTTACTTGTTGCACCAAAAGAATGTCAGCGTAATCAAGCGGTACACGACTATATTCAAGAAATGGTTTTAGCGGATAATCCAGTTCAACAAGTACGCTTTTTTGATTTACGCCAAAGTATGCAAAATGGTGGCGGTCCTGCTTGTTTGCGCTTACGTGTTGCACTCAACAGTGATGAATTGGCAGCGGTCAATCCTGGGGTGCGTTTTAGTGAAGAAAAATATAACCAGTTAGTGAGTTGGGCTAATAAGCATTACCGCGACTCTTTAAGTAGTGATGACTTTGCTGATCCACGGCTTTTAACCGAAAGCTATCAGGCACTTGATGAGTTAACCAGCTTACTTAACTTAGGCTCTGTGTATCCATTCCAACAAGAATAATTAATGAAAATTAAAGCAGTTCATTCTATTAAAGGAGTGTCTAAATCACTCAATAGTTTACTGATTGATAGCGTTGCCAGTGGCGCATCAATTGGCTTTCTTGCCCCTTTATCATTAAAGTCAGCCCAAGACTATTGGCAAGGGGTCGATGCCGATTTAACGACCCCTTACCGTAGGCTTTACCTTGCCCTTGATGGTGCTACGGTGATTGGCTCAGTGCAGCTTTCTTTGTGTGCCAAAACCAATGGTGCTCATCGTGGCGAGGTAGAAAAGCTAATGGTACATAGCGAACATCAAGGTAAAGGCATCGCAAAGCAGCTAATGTCCAATCTAGAAAACGATGCCTATACTTTAGGCATTAAGTTACTGGTACTTGATACTCGCCAGGGTGATACCGCCTCTTATCTCTATCGTAAACTTAATTATTTAGAGGCAGGCACAATCCCAGACTTTGCGAAAAGCTCAACAGGCGAGCTCGATGCTACCGTGTACTTTTATAAGCAGCTTACGTAAATCGCTTAATAGACCTTTTCATATAACCATAAAGTCGACTAATAAAATTTTTTAATACCACTAAAATAGTATTGCGAATTTCTATTAGGAGCGATAAATGGCGCTATCAATAAAGGAACGGGTACTTTTTTTAGCCTTACTTCCCCCTTTGCTCATTGCGATTATGCTGACACTCTACAACTATGTGCAATCAAAACAAAGTGGCGCACAAACAGTAGAAAGTTTTGCTACACAAATGGAAAGCGATCGTAAATCTGAAGTCAGCAATTACCAAAAAATTGCCATGAGTTCAATTGCTCATCTAATAGCTCAAGATAATGGCTCTAATACTAAGGAGCTACAAGATAAGGCAAAAAGCATTTTACGTAACTTACGCTTTGATGATGCTGGTGATACAGGTTATGTATTTGTCTATGACGTTGAAGGCGTCAACGTTGCTCATGGCGTTAACGCCTCACTTGAGGGCAAAAACCTTTATGATTTTAAAGATCCTAATGGGGTTTATTTGATACGAGAGCTCATTGATGCCGCAAAAAGAGGCGGTGGCTATGTACAGTATTCTTGGAAAAATACCAATGGTAGTGTGAACCCTAAACTCGGTTATGCCGCTTTAGTACCTAAATGGAATTGGGTACTAGGAACGGGTTTTTGGATCAGTGGCCTTGAACAACAAGTTGCAATGACAGAACAACGAGTTAATGAAGGTATCGATAATGCCTTTATAAACACAGTTATCGCTTCAGTATTCGCAGTAGCAATTACCGCAGCTATTGCAATGGTGGTATCGCGCAGTATTACCAACCCTCTTCACACAACCGTGCTAGCAATGAACGATATATCACAAGGTGATGGTGATTTAACCCAACGATTAATGGTTAAACGAGACGATGAGCTCGGCAAACTTGGCAGTTCATTTAACCGCTTTGCTGATGACGTGGGTAAAATGGTTATTGATATTCGCCAATCATCGCAATCGATGAATCAAGCGTCACATAAACTCAACGAGCTTCTTGCCAATATGCATGCTGGTATTAATCGTCAACATGAAGAAAGTGAGCAAGTTGCAACGGCAATAAACGAAATGTCGGCGGCGTCAATGGAAGTCGCACGAAGCGCTCAAGAAGCATCAACTGCAGCAGAACATGCCGATCATCTAGTAAAACAGGCTAATAACCAGTTACTTATCGCTATCAAAGTAATTAACGGCCTTGCTAAGCAAGTTGATGAAGGTGCCAATGCCGTTGATCAGCTAAATCAGCAATCTAGCCAAATTGGCAGTGTACTCGATGTGATCCGAAACATTGCAGAGCAAACTAATTTACTGGCACTTAATGCAGCAATTGAATCGGCACGTGCTGGCGAAGCTGGCCGAGGCTTTGCGGTGGTCGCTGATGAAGTGCGTACCCTTGCCAAGCGAACTCAAGATAGTACCCACGAAATAGAGGCAATGATTGAGCAGGTTCAACAAGGAACAACAACTGTCAACAGCATTATGCAATCAATCAAATCAGGAAGTGCAACCAGTGTGAACGAAGCAAGCGAAGTCGAAAAAGCGCTCAATGAAGTACTGCTTTCGGTTAATACCATCACCTCGCAGAATGCACAAATTGCCACTGCCGCTGAAGAGCAAACTTCAGTTTCAGAAGCGATTAATCAAAACATGACCACTATTGTTGATATTGCCAACAAGACTGCTAATGATACCGATGTTGCGACCTCATATATGGATGAATTAAATAACACCGCAACGCAGTTAGAACAGAATGTAAGTCGATATAAAACTTAAATATTTAACGATTGTTAAGCAGGTAAAAATAACCTGCTTAACAAAAATCATTGGTTTTTTGTAACGTTTTTAGCCAGTCAAATAAGTCGTTATCATAACGTTTTAGTCGCTGTTGGTGCTTATCATTTAGACTATAAAAAGGTGCTATACATATACGCTTCTCAGCCATAACTATCACAGTACGAATGCCTAACACTGAATAGTGATGAATCGACTGTACTTTTTTTGCATCCATTTGACGGCATTGTCCAAGTAAATTACGGTAATGCACACCATGGCGGCACACAGTAAAATTACGTTTAGAATTAAAAACTAACAAACCTAATAACAGCGAAATGCCGCAAACTAAAAAACTAAAAATAAAACTACTCACTTCTGCTTTGCTATTAATAAAGCCCACCAATAAAAGCATGTTAAGTGCACTTAACAGTGCAAAGCTCCTAGATTCATAGCGTTTCTCTAAATCGATGACTGTCATTCTTGTTCCTAAGATTTTATTTTTTGCCATGTTGACAACAAAATGTGGAAGAAAAATGGATTTGTTCATTATTGAGATTTTATTTGCCAGTTTTTATTAAACCGCCTTTCACTAGCTTTTAAAAAGGTACAAACGCGCGGATCTTAACTCAGTTAAAGCAATTCAACTTACATTAAGTTTTGGTGACTAGACTATTAATAAATTTTTAGAACACAAGGGAAGAAACAATGAACTTCAAAACTACATTACTTAGCAGCGCCGTTTTATTTGCACTTGTTGGTTGTGGCTCAGACAACGACAAAAAAGAAACTGTAGATCCGCAGCCACAAACTGCGCAATTCACGCTTGGAGTTTCTGACGCACCAGTAACAGGCTTAAAAGCTGTGAATGTTGTGTTCGATTCAATCACGCTTAAAAGCCAAGGTGGTGAAGAGTTCACTTTCGAAACTCGTGAGCAAAATGATGAAACCATGCCTGAAATGGTTAACTTACTAGATTACACAGGTGATGACATTTTCTCATTATTAGAAGATGAAGAAGTGCCAGCAGGTGATTATCAATGGATCCGTGCCGATGTTATTAATGGCGACACAAACGATTTAACTATGACATCGCATGTTGTGTATGAAGATGACAGCATTGCACCACTTGTTGTTAAACGCAAAGGCAACGATGGTATTGGTGAAATCCAACTTGATGGCTTCACACTTAACCAAGCTGGTAATGATTTTGTTCTTGAGTTTGACCTTAAAAAGTCATTAGTTGACCCACAAAATAGCGACGAGATCTTCTTAAAACCTCGCGGTGTGAGATTAGAAAACTTAGCTGAATCGCAAGACATTGAAGGCACGGTAAGCGAAGAGCTAATCGCATTTTGTGAAACAGATAACATAGACATTGCAATGACTGATGGCTCGTTTGGTCACGCTGTTTATCTATACAACAGCGATATAGAAATGCCAATGGACAACTACGAAGTAAGCGAAGACGACACGCCCGCTGATGCACCACTTGCAACCGCTAACGTTGTTTTCGATAACGAAGATAACCAATACGAATTTGAACTTGCGTTTGTAAAACCAGGTGACTACCAACTAGCTTACACCTGTGCAGCACATATTGATGATGCCGAAACTCAAGACGAAGCATTTAATCTTTATCAAGTTAAACCAATTACAGTCACAGCAGGTGAAGATTTAGACGTATCTTTCACTGTTTCTGAATAAAGTTATTATAACTTTCTTACCAGCATAGTTACTTGAAGCTATGCTGGTTTTCTCGTTGTTACTATATGAATATGTTAATATTATAAGCCTTACCTAAACAGCCTAGGCTTTGTTATGACATCGCGTATTCTAAAATCGATTTTTTACTCATCTTTTCTATTAGGTTCTGCCGTATTTTTGCAAGGCTGCCAAGAGCAACCTCAATCTGATCATATCGCCGTCACTGGCGGGCTTATTCAAGGGCAGCAGCAAGGGCGATTTATTGCGTTTAAAGGCATTCCCTATGCAGCAGCTCCAGTGGGAGAGTTACGCTGGCGAGCACCGCAACCTGTGCCAAAGTGGCAAGATGTAAAGGTACTGAGCGATTACGCCCCTGACTGCATGCAAAAGCCGTTTGCAGCAGATGCTGCACCGCTTACAACAACTCCTTCGGAAGACTGCCTTTATCTAAATGTATTTAAACCGACTAAACACAGCGATACACCTTACCCTGTAGTCGTCTGGATACACGGCGGTGGCTTTGTAAATGGCGGCCCATCACCCGCTATTTACTCAGGTGAAAGCTTTGCTAAACAAGGGATTATTTTTGTTAGCTTTAATTATCGATTAGGCCGATTTGGCTTTTTTGCTCACCCTGCACTTGCTCGTTTTGAAAACGATGCATTGGGTAACTACGCATTAATGGATCAAATTGCGGCTCTTGAGTGGGTGAAACAGAATATTGCTCAATTTGGTGGTGATGCTTCAAAAGTGACACTGATGGGAGAATCTGCTGGCGGTGCATCGGTACACGCGATGATGCAAACTCCTGCAGCAAATAACTTATTTCAACAAGCGATTATTATGTCTGCTGGCGGGCGCGAGTTATTTAACGAGTTGCCACTTTATAGCAATGACGACTCAGTATTAAGCGCCGAAAAAATTGGTGAAAACTTTGCCAAGCAACACACTATCTTAGGTAGTGATAAGAATGCGCTGGCGGCACTACGTGAATTATCTGCTGAAGAAGTCGTTGGAAACCTCAACCTAAGTACATTAAACAAACAAAGTACTAATGAGTCTACTTACGTAGGTGGGCCAATCATTGATGGCATCATCATAAATGCTTCAACTGAAGCACGCTTGAGTAAAGGCACATTCAGCCATGTTGCTACCATGGTCGGCACAACTGATATGGATTTAGGCTTTGCAAACTATTCTTCAAAAGAGGCGCTATTTGAAAGCTTTGCTCCTCACTCGATACAAGCCAAAATGGCTTACGATGCACAAGGCGACACCCCACTGCCAATAATTAATTACCAAGTCGGACAGGATGCTTTAATGCAAGAGCCAGCAAAGTTCGTTGCAAAGCGTGTGACAGATATGGGTAATGATGCTTTCTTGTATCGTTTTGGTTATGTAGCGCAAACCTTAGATAAACCCGGTGCTGAACACGCCAGCGAGATTCCGTATTTTTTTAATACTGTGGCAGCGAAATATGGCCATGTCACCACTGAGCAAGATAAGCAAGCTGCTAAAATAATGCACCGTTATGTGACTAATTTTATTAAATTAGGCACCCCAAATGGCCCCGGCCTACCAACATGGCAAGCATATAAAAATGATGAGTCTTTTATTCTGCAAATGAGTAAATCAGGGACTGCAGAATTTTTACCAGACCCCTTACAAGCGCGGTTAAACATCACAGCAATAAAAGCTGAACAACAATAATGAAATAAGGCGCTAAATTAAGCGCCTTATTTTTATCCCTGCTGCTGGATATATTCAAGCGCAGTCATTTTTTGGTATGTCACATTAGGATGAAATACATGGGTAGGTTCGGGGTCAACTACTTCAATGGGTATGCCCTGGCTGCGTGCTATATCGAGTGCCATTTGCGTAATATTGACGCTAAAAGAGGTGCCTATAAACACAATTTTATCGGCATCGAGCATACGCTGTTGCGCCTCAGAAATTCGATAAAGTTCAGTGTAGTACTCATCAAATAACAACACGTAAGGCTTAAACGATTCGTTTAGCTTGGGGCTTTCATTGTTGATATTGAACACCTCAAGCAATGAGTTGTGTAGGTTGTCTTCGTTGACCTTATCCCATGGCGCATTGAAGGCCATCACATCATCACCTTGATGGTGAAACAGTGTCATTTGATCCAAACGACCATGAATAGCAATATAATCCGTGTTACCGGCTTTGCCATCGAGGCCATCAATATTTTGTGTAATAAGATTTTTATCGCTCAACCAATGATGCACCTCATTGGGCCCATGGTGTCGATACGTTGCAAAACGATGATAATACCAAGCTAAAAATTCTCGCGGATTGTTTTCGTACATGGCGCGAGTTGCCATTTCCATCGGCGTATAATTTTTACTGCCTATGGTCCAAAATCCATCTTCGCCACGAAAGGTCGGTATACCGCTTGCGGCACTGACTCCGGCACCTGTGATATAAAGTGTATTCATAGTGATAATTCGACCTTATAGCCAAGTGCATCGGCAGTCACTTGTTGATTATTGTCCATACCACCAATACGGTACAAACTACCTTGATGCTCTAATAAACCACGATGATCCATACTTGCAGTTTTAGCTTTTGGCATCATTTGCCAATTGTTTTTATCAATATCAAAACGCCAAACATGATTACTCGCCGGTGCTGGCTTACCGTTGTATCCTATACCATTGTAGTTATATGGGTTTGCAGAACCGCCCAACATATAGATATCACCATTAAAACTGGTTGCAGCCATACGATAGTGGGCAACACCTGTTGGATGTGGCACGGTACGCCAATCTATTTTTAATGGATTATTAGCATCAATAGTGCCTTTTAAACACTGTGCAACCGCAGCAAAAGAACGACGTTTATCTGCATTGGCCTGCGTTTTTACACCATCACACACTAAAATTGTGTTGCCACTAATTGCCGCTGCTTGACCAAATACTGGCTGGCCTAAAAATGGCGAAGCCTGTTGCCAAGTATCTGTTTTGGTGTCATAAACTTGTACTAAGTTAACATTACCATCGTTATGCCAACCACTGACTAAATAGATGTAACGTTGTTGGTATGAAAGCGCCACACTGTCATCAACAGGCACGGGCATATTGGCGAGTTGCGTGTAAGAATTCGTAAGTACATCGTAGCGATATACATCAGGGGTAGAAATTTCTTGATGATCCGCACTTACAGTATAGCCACCAAATACATAGGCATGTTTACCAACACCCACTGCGGTGCTAGCTAAACGTCCAACTAGAGGCTGGCTACTCGGTACCGCTTTTGCTGTTCGCCATGCCGACTCACCAACTTTGAGTACCCATACTTTATTGTGAATATCATGGTGTGCTTTCCCTTTTCCTATTCCCATAAAACTTAAGAAATAAGCTTGTTCATTTACAACAACTTTAGCGACGGCATTATTTGCAACTGCTTCGGGTAAGGCAGGAATTGTTGCAAGCGCAACAGAAAATAATAGGCTCATATCATGATAAAATCAGCTAAAAAACATCGCATAAGAATACCATTTTATGAGCCTGAGAAAAGTATCAATAAGCGATACTTATACGTTGATTTAAATGCGCTGCAGACTGCGCTTCATCAAGCATTGCTTTCGCATAATCGGTTACTGATATTTTGCTTTCGCCGTTGGCATCAGTAAAGAAGCTATCACCACCAACACGGTATGGGCGCTCTGACTCACCGGGATAAATAACCGCAGCTGGTGATACAAACGTCCATGGCGTATCTGTTGTTGACGCTTTAAATACTTCAAGCGCTTCGCCTTGAGCGATTGCTTCTGCTTTGTATTCAGCAGGAAAATCAGGGCTTGATACAAGCGTTACACCCGGTGCAACTTCTAAGCTACCTGCACCACCCACCCATAAAATACGCGTGCCAGTACCGGCAAATGCATTCAGCAATTGCTGTGCTGTGTTTGCAACAATTTCATGGTTACCTAATGCGCGACCACCAATTGCCGCAATAACAACATCACTACCTGCAGCAGCACTTGCAATATCGTCTTTTGTTAAATCAAATTCAGTTACAGTAACATTATCTTGCGTTACTTTACTTACATCTCTTACTAACGCATTAACTTGATGACCACGTGCTAATGCTTCTGATGTAATGTGGCTGCCAATCCAACCTGTTGCGCCAATAACTGCTAATTTCATGAGGAATTCTCCGTTGTTTGTTTCAATGATGGCAGTTTACTTGTTCACTATTTACTGATAAATACACTATATAGATACACATTGTTTCACTTTAAGATACCAATGGATAAACTCAACTCAATTACTAGCTTTGTCGAAGTTGCTCGCACAGGCAGCTTTACTCAGGCCGCTGAGCACTTAGGTTTAAGCAGATTACAAGTTTCTAGGCATATTCAAGATATTGAAAAGTGGCTAAATTTAAGGTTATTTCATCGCACAACACGAAAAGTCAGTTTAACTCTTCAAGGTGAAGAGGCCCTTAGCTATTGCCAGCAAATACTCAATCAAGTGTCTGACTTACAAAGCCGAGCACACAGCCACAACAACGAATTGGTGGGTACCATTCGAGTTGCCTCTCCGATTGGGCTTGGCCAACATAAACTATTTGATGCCATTGAAGAGTTCACCAAACGCCATCCACAGACGCGATTTGAACTGTTACTCTCAGATAGTTTATCGCAGCTGGTTGATGACCGCGTTGATATCGCTTTGCGTTATATCCACCAGCCCGATGAAGGACTCATTGCCCGTAAGCTAATGTATATCGCAACCGCAGTGTGTGCATCAAACGACTATTTAGCTGCGAGCCCACCGATTAATGAGCCAAATGACTTAACTGCACATAATTGCCTTATTCATAACAAACACAATATTTGGCAATTTCAACGCGACGACAACACTCAAAAAGTGACTGTTAAGGGCAACATTGTTGCCAATGATATGGGTGTGCTTTTAAAAGCAGCAAAACAAGGAATGGGGGTGGCTCATTTACCCTGCGATCTCGCCAATGACTATTTAGCATCAGGTGAGCTTATTAAAGTGCTACCAGAGCATACAACTATAGGCTCTCATTTATGGGCGGTGTACTTATCGCGTAACTTCCAACAAAATGTGGTCAGAGCGTTCATCGACTTTTTAGCCGAGCACTGGCAACACGATATCTTATAATCCAAATCTGCTGCATGTACGTATAAGCAAACAAAAAGGAGTCGTAATGCAGCACTTAGATCATGAAATATCACGCATCATAGAGATGGCGTGGGAAGACAGAACCCCGTTTGAAGCAATAAACCAGCAATTTGGTTTAAATGAAAAAAGCGTTATCGCGTTAATGCGTGAACAATTAACAAGCTCGAGCTTTAAACTTTGGCGAAAACGCGCAGCAGGTAGGCAAACCAAACACTTAAAACTACGAAACCCTGATATCACTCGCGGCTACTGTAAAACCCAGTACAAACATCGATAACGCTACTTGAGTTGTTCAGCAAACTGCCCAACAGCATCGACAACTTTTTGAGCGCCATTTTGTATATCGGCCATCACTTTTCCTGACTCAGTAGCAAGGCTGAAACTTTGTTCTGCCTTGCTTTTACCTAATTGAATGACTCCAACTGTATTTTGTGTAAGCACACGGTTTTGTTGCACCACATCTACAATCTCAATGGTTGCGCTTGAAGTTCTGCGGGCAAGTTGTCTTACTTCATCAGCAACCACAGCAAACCCTCTGCCTTGTTCGCCTGCACGAGCAGCCTCAATTGCAGCATTTAATGCTAATAGATTGGTTTGGTCGGCTATACTCCCTATGCTTTGCACAAGTGAAGCTATTTGTTGCGATTGCTTATCAAGGGCAGCCATTTCTTGCGCTGCTTGTTCCATTTGTTTTGCTAGCGCATCCATAACTTGCACCATGTTATTCAATACTTCAGCACCTTGCTGAGCAATCTTGTCGGTTTCTGTGGAAGTGCTATAGGCTATATCTGCGGCCTGAGAAATAGCCATTTCAAGCTTTACTTGTTCTGTAATGACAGTGGCAAACTTTACAACCTTATAAAGTTCACCTTGCTCATTAAAGATCGGATTATAAGTTGCCTCAAGCCATACAGGATCACCTTGCTTATCGACACGTTTAAAGCGTGAAGCAATAAATTCACCTTGTTGTAGCTTTTGCCAAAAGTCGGCATATTGATTAGAGCCAACTTCATCAGATTCACAAAACATACTATGATGCTTACCAATAATTTCTTGTGCTGTGTAACCAACCCCCGCTAAAAATTGCTCATTTGCTTTAAGCACATAACCATTTAAATCAAATTCAATCACAGCCATTGAGCGATGGATTGCCTTCACTAAATCCTGATTTTCACGGGAGGTTTCAATGGTCCGCGTCAATACGCTTGCATGCAGAGTAATTTTTTGAAATTGCTTATCTTTGTTAACAACACGGTGTAAAAATACACGCAACCATACTGGGCTATTTTTTGCGTTTATAAGCTGTACAGCTCCCACCCAAACGGTTTGTTCATATAGCGCTTGCTTAAAAAGTTCAAAGTGGGGTGTTTTTCGGGCAGCATCAGGGACAAAATCAAGTAAAGATTTGCCAAGCAATTGTTTTTCAGAATACCCAAGCTCAGTTAATACGTGCTCATTAACCGAGAGGATATAGCCATCTTCATCAAGCTCTAAAGTAAACATACTCTGGTCTAAAGTATCTTTTACTTGCATAACACTAAATAATTCATTCTCTAAATCGGCAATTCTATTCTTCAATGGCTGAGTAAAAAACATGGCTCTTCTCACCTTAAAATCATATGAAAACAACACAGAGCAGTACTCTAAGAACTACATGAGCTGTAACTTTTAATGATTTTAGCCGAATTGAATGAATAAAAACTCAGCTTTTACGACAATAAGAAGTTTCTCGGGTGAAAATAAGAAATAATTTAATTTTTTGAAATAATAAAAAACCTAGTAAAACTAGGCTAAGCATATAAGACTATTTAAGTTTGTTTACAAACTGACCAATTGTATCAACCACCTGTTGAGCGCCATGCTGAATATCTTCCATCACTTTACCCGAGTCATTTGACAACGAGAGCCCTTGCTCAGCTTGTATCTTACCTTCTTCTATCACTTTTACGGTGTTTTTGGTTAGTGACTGGTTGTGTTGTACTACATCAACAATTTCTTCAGTCGCTTTTGAGGTTCTTGAAGCTAACTGCCTTACTTCATCAGCAACCACAGCAAACCCTCGCCCTTGGTCACCTGCTCTAGCCGCTTCAATTGCAGCATTAAGCGCTAGTAAATTGGTTTGTTCAGCAATACTACTAATACTTTCTACGATATTTGAAATTTGCTGTGACTGCTTATCGAGCGCCGTTATTTCCTCTGCAGCTTGCTCCATTTGCTGAGCAAGATCTGCCATCACCTTCATCGTGTTACGCAAAACATCAGCTCCTTGCTGAGCCAGTTTGTCCGTCTCAACCGATGTGCTGTAAGCTATTTCTGCAGCTTGCGTGGTTGCCAGTTCACGGTTTACTTGTTCAGTAATAACCGTTGCAAACTTCATAACTTTATATTGCTCACCAAAATCATTAAAAATAGGATTGTATGACGCTTCAAGCCACACGGTGTTACCGTATCGGTCAACACGCTTGAAACGATCAGCAATAAATTCTCCTCGCCTTAATTGCTGCCAAAACTGCGCATATTCAGATGACTCCACAACCTCTGATTCACAAAAAATACGGTGATGCTTGCCAACAATCTCTTCTTTCTTATAACCCATAGAATCTAAGAACAGCTGGTTTGCATTAATGACTTTTCCTTCAAGATCAAATTCAATAACAGCCATTGAGCGGTTTATCGCATTAATAACATCACTATTTTCACGAGATGTGGCAATTACATCCGTACATACAGAACCATAAATAGCATAATAATTAAATTCACCATGCTCATTTAAAACTGGTTGAACAATAATACACAGCCACTCAACCTGCCCATCATAACGAGCAACCTGCATTTGCCCTACCCAGTGTCGTTGATTTGCAAGTGCATTGTTTAAGTCTGAAAACTGATAAGTATTGCGTGATTGAGGGGTTATAATCGTTTGAAAAGGAGCATCAATTAACTTTTCATGTGGATAACCAAACTCATTTAAAAAGTTTTGATTCATATAAGAAATCGTACGATCTTTACGAAGTTTCAATACCAGCATTTCTTCATCAATGCCTGAAATAAGGCCCTTGAGTGGATGGAGCTCAGCATTTAATGCTGCTATTTCATTTTGTAAAGCTTTGTTGAACCACATATAACGCCCTAGATTAAATCACTAACATATTGTTGTTAATGTGATTGTAGAACATTCAGTATGAGATGCTAGTTTTGGGCACTTATATCGATAAGGATTAGCAAGCCTGTGAAGTTAATTTGACATACTTGTCGGCTAATTCATCTAGTGACTCTCGGTGATTTGGATCTGGCTTAATGCAGTCAATTGGACACACACTCACACAGGTAGGATTATCATAATGCCCAACACATTCAGTGCATTTGTTAGGGTCAATTTGATATATCTTCGCCCCCATATAAATAGCCTCATTCGGGCACTCAGGATCACACATATCACAGTTAATACATTTGTTATTGATGAGTAATGCCATGACACACCTTTAAGCACGATGATGGAGTATTGCCTTTAAAAGCTAACCTAGATTTCAAAAAGCAGCGAAAATTGCAGCCGCGTAATATAGATGGCTGCGAATGAAGTTTCTTTGATCTAGATCAAACGACAAGCCACTCTGGAAAAGTAATTACTTTGGCCGACAATTCACTTAACCATAAACAATTGCAACCTCCTTAAGCGCACTTTAACAGAAGTAAGTTTGCTTATTTAAAACCCTAAAAAGAGCCAACTCATTTTTACTATCCGGTATTTAAAAACACTGTATTTCATAAAGTTACCATCTTGACTTTACTTTTTAAGCTCCTGAAATAAAAACAGTTTTTAAATATTTCGTTGCGATAGAAGCTGTCAAAACCGACCCATTCCTCGTTTAATTTTCACACAACTTTTTTAACAATTTATTGATATAGCTGTTGACGTAAACTGCAAATCACACTACCCTTTTCTGGAAGCGCTTTCATAAGGGCGATTTTCAACCTCTTTATGGTAGCGCTTCCAGATGCATTTAATAATCTATTTTCGACAACAATATCATGCCCTAATTGCATGAATAACAATGATAAAAATGAGGGAAACCTGATGCCAAGCCATAACTTCAAAAGAACAAAGTTAGCTTCTAGCTTATCTTTGCTTTTAGGTGCTAGCACCTGCTTTTCTGCCTATGCAGAGCAGTCTGAACACAACGATGACATTGAAGTCATTCAAGTAACAGGATTTAAAGGAAGTATTAAAGAATCAACCCAATTAAAGCGCTACTCTTCAGGTGTTGTTGATGCTATTTCATCAGAAGATATAGGTAAATTCCCAGATACTAACCTAGCAGAATCTTTGCAACGTATTACAGGTGTATCGATAGACCGTAGTAATGGTGAAGGCTCAAAAGTAACAGTACGTGGTTTTGGTCCAGACTATAATATGGTGACTTTAAATGGGCGTACTATGCCAGCAGCCTCACTTCCTGCTGGCGGTGGCTCTCCAAATTCTCGTGCATATGATTTTGCTAATTTGGCATCAGAAAGTGTTAAGTCAGTTGAAGTCTATAAAACCGGAAAAGCAAATATTGCATCAGGTGGTATTGGGGCCACAATAAACATTAATACTGCCCGCCCTCTAGACAATCCAGGTTTAATTACCAATGTTGGTGTAAAAGCTATGCACGATACAACTAATCGTGTCGGCGATGATATTACACCAGAAATCTCAGGTATCTTTAGTTGGACTGACGAAGAAGCAAAGTTTGGTGTATCACTTACTGCAAGCGTTCAAAAACGTGATAGTTCGGCAGCAGGTGCTTTTGTTAACGAATGGAGAACCACTGCATACGACGGCACAATTCCTCAATCTGCAGATGACATCATCATCGAAAATGCACCTGCAATGGGGCAATATTATTCAATGCCTTCCGATCTTCGTTACACAATCGCCGATCGTGAACGCACTCGAACAAACGCGCAGCTAACACTGCAATATAGTCCTGTAGAGTCGCTTACCGCAACACTTGATTACACCTACTCTCAACAAGAGTTATTCGAGTCACGTGCTGAGCAGTCAATCTGGATGGATAACTATAAAACGCACTTAATCTTTGATGACAATGCGGTTAAAACACCAATCTACTATAAAGAAGAACGCCGCGATCTATCAACGCGTGACCTAGGCTTAGCGTTACAAGAGCTCAATCAACTTAATAAAAATGACTCTATTGGTCTTAATCTTGAATACTTTGTAAATGACCAACTCAGTTTTGTATTTGATGCGCATAGTTCAAAAGCAACGAGTGAGCCCGATGCGCCTTATGGCAGCTGGGTAAATGCAGGGTTAGGAGCGAATATTGTCGCTTCTCAAGAAGTCGATTTTAGTCGTGATTTACCCTCTATGGTGATTGATTTTGATGATTGTAGTCGTACTAATTTAAACTGTAATGGAGTGTTAGACCAAGATGATGTTGGTACTTCTATACTTGATTCTAACTTTGCACGCCAAGAATCAACGGTTGATGAATTCCGATTACTTGGTAAATATGAAATTGAGTCAGGGGTAATAGACTTTGGTATTGAGTCACGCTCAATGGAAAGTCATTCATTGCAGTCACTTACTCGTAATACGATGGGTAACTGGGGTATCGAAAACCCAGGTGAGTTACCTGATGGCTACCTTGACCCGACAAATTTCTTAAGTGAATTAGATGGCTACAATACCTCAGGTTCATTTGATCAAGGTTTCACTGGCAGCGCGTCAGAAATTGGTTATTGGGCAGCAAGCCAATACGGGTTTAATTTTGCAGCAGATGGCGCATTTGCAACAAACCGTACTATTAAAGAAGATATTCAAGCTGCATTTGTACAATATAAGCATCAAGGTGAAATTGGTGATATGCCATTTAACCTCTTAGTTGGTGCTCGTTACGAAACCACAGATATCACATCAACAGCAAATATTGACTTACCAAATGCAGTCGCTTGGGAAGGTAATAACGATTTTAATGTGCGATATGGCACTGACAAACAAGATTACTCTCTAAGCTCTGATTATAATCACTTTCTACCTAGTATCGATTTTGATATTAACGTGGTTGATGATGTAAAAATTCGTGCTTCATATAGCACCACAATCGCACGACCTACTTATGATAATTTAAGCTCTGCAGCAACGGTTGGAGTACCAACGGGGCCAAGTTTAATTCCAGGTACCACTAATGCACCAGCTTCAACCGGTAACCCAGGCTTAGTACCGCTTGAATCAGATAATATCGATGTTTCAGCTGAGTGGTACTACAGCGATGTTAGTTATGTTTCTGTCGGTTATTACAATAAAAAAGTTGATAATTTTATTGGTTTAACACCAATGACTCAAAATTACTATGACTTACGAGATGTTTCAGCAGGTCCCCGCGCTCAAGCAGCAAAAGCTGAACTAGAGGCTAGAGGTCTTGCCGTTACTGACTCAAACCTATTCCAAATGGTTGCGGCTATGGAAAATGGAGTTGCTTTTGATTCAATGACTTATGAAGAATTTGAAGCAGCCTACGATATCTTGCCTAACAGCGATGATCCACTAATGGAATTTACAGCTCAAGTTCCTACTAACAATAAAGATGCAAAAATTGACGGATATGAATTTGCTATCCAACATTTCTTTGGTGATTCGGGCTTTGGTATTCAAGCAAACTACACGATTGTAAATGGCGATGTTGACTTTAATGTCGCAGCAGATCCTACGACAACGCAGTTTGCATTAGTAGGTTTAAGTGACACAGCTAACTTAATTGCAATGTACGAAAATGATAAATTTCAAGCTCGTATAGCCTATAACTGGCGTGATAAATTCTTAAACAATGCAGCTCGCTATGTAAATGAACCTGCATTTACTGAAGAGTATTACCAAGTCGATTTTAATGTAGCTTATAACTATAGTGAGAAACTCTCTTTCTTTTTAGAGGGAATTAACATTACAGAGCAAGACAACCGCCAACATGGACGATACAAAGCGCAGTTATGGAATTTAGACAAAAATGGTGCTCGCTACAATTTAGGTGTACGTTATAACTTCTAAGCTATTGCTGAAGCAAGAGTATACGGTCTAATAGCAATTTACTTAATATGTGGGCTCTTGGGGATAGAAAGGCGTTATTTTTTAGTTATTCTTAATTAGATATTTTTAACGCTAATAGCGTCAATTTAGATCCCTAAAAGTTCACGATTAGCGTGAATTGATAAAAAGCCGCTCCTATTGAAGCGGCTTTATATTTAAAGTAAGCATATGAGCAAAATAATTAATAATATTGTGATCATTGGCGGTGGCGCTGCGGGGTGGCTTACAGCCGGATTACTAGCAAAAGAACATCCACATCTTCATATCACTCTCATTGAATCTGCTGATATTGGTATTTCTGGTGTTGGTGAAGGCACATGGCCGTCAATGCGAAATACATTACAGCGAATTGGGGTCAAAGAAACTGACTTTTTACGTCAATGTGATGCGTCCTTTAAACAAGGTTCAAAGTTCATCAATTGGCGAGGGGAACAGCAAGGAGATAACTATTATCACCCTTTTATGATTCCTGAAGGCTACTATGAATATGATGTTCATGCTGCTTGGAAGCAATTATTTTCTCATCAAAAATATGCTGATGCTATGAATATGCAAAGCTTTATTTGCCAAGCAGCACTAGCGCCAAAACAGATTAATACACCACAGTATGCTGGTGTTACAAATTACGGCTATCATTTAGACGCTCATAAATTTGCACGCTTTTTAACACAGCATTGTGTAAATACGCTTAACGTAAAGCATATTGTTGATAATGTGATTTGTGCAAATAACGATGAGCAAGGCTACATTAAAAGTGTCAGCACACAGCATAATGGAGCGATAACAGGTGACTTATTTATTGACTGTTCAGGTAGTCAAGGGCTATTAATCGCCAAGCATTATCAAATCCCGTTTTTAGATCAAAGCCACATTCTATTTAATAACACAGCAGTAGCAGCCCAAATACCATACGAAAGCCAATCTCAAAATATTGCCTCTGCGACATTATCAACTGCACAATCCGCAGGTTGGATTTGGGATATAGGTTTACCAACCAGACGCGGAATTGGCTATACATTTAGCGATAAATATTGTGACGAAGCAAGCGCAATAGAAACACTAAAAAGTTACGCGGCACAAACGATAGGCACTCAACAAGCAGACACAATTGAAACACGAACACTTCGTTTTACCCCGGGTTACAGAGAAATATTTTGGCATAAAAACTGTGTCGCGATTGGCATGTCACAAGGATTTATAGAACCATTAGAGGCATCTGCGTTAGCCATGGTTGAACTTAGTATCAGTATGCTAAGTGAGCAGATGCCTGTAGACCAAGATCACATGCAGTTATTGAGTACTCGGTTCAATAAACGTTTTAAATACCGCTGGGAGCAAGTCATAAACTTCCTAAAACTTCATTATGTATTGAGTAATCGTGATGATAATGGTTATTGGCATGCTAACCGCAACCCTAATAGTATCCCACTTGAATTACAGAACTTGTTAACACTGTGGCAGTATCAAGCACCCAGCCGATTTGATTTGGTCGAAAATGAAGAAATCTTTTCTTCTGCAAGTTATCAATATGTGCTGTACGGTATGGGGTTTGAAACCAGTCTAACCACAAAACTTGATGGCCAAAAGTGCCACAAAGCAGAGCAACTATACCAACTCAACCGCAACAAGATTGCACAATACTTACAAAAATTACCCACTAATCGACTGTTATTAGAACAATTACAAGGGAGTAAGGTGGCAACATGAGACAACAATCAATTAAACAGGTGATCGTCGCTGGTGGCGGAACTGCCGGTTGGATGACCGCAGCTGCGTTAGCCAAATTACTAAATAAAGATATTAAAGTCAGCTTAGTTGAATCGGACGACATTGGCACCGTAGGTGTTGGCGAAGCAACCATTCCACCTATTCGTACCTTTCATAAATTACTAGGTATTGATGAAAAACTTTTTATGAAAGCTACCCAAGCAACCTTTAAATTGGGGATCAGCTTCGAGAACTGGCACAAGCCACAAAGTGACTATATTCACTCATTTGGTATGACAGGTAAAGAATGTTGGGCTGGCGAGTTTCATCATTTTTGGTTACATGCAAAAAAAATGGGGAATAAAGACGACTTTGGAGATTACTGCTATGAATTACAAGCAGCTAAACAGGGTAAATTTGGTATTAGCCCTCATAACCCAATTAATTATGCATTTCATATGGATGCTAGCCGTTATGCGGCATTCTTACGAGAGTTTGCAGAAAATCTAGGTGTAAAACGCTTTGAGGGCAAAATTGAACGAGTAAATAAACATGCTGATAATGGCTTTATAAAGAGTTTATTGCTCGATGACGGCACAGAGATAACGGGTGACTTCTTTATTGATTGCACTGGTTTTAAAGGTTTACTGATAGAGCAAGCCTTACATACTGGTTATGAAGACTGGTCACATCTATTACCTTGCGATAGTGCAGTAGCAGTTCAAACGAAAGGGACACCCGAAATCGCTCCTTACACGCGATCCATTGCTCATCAATCAGGTTGGCAATGGCAAATTCCTTTACAAAATAGAGTTGGCAATGGCTTAGTCTATTGTAGCCGTTATTTATCAGACCATGATGCAACTCAGTTATTATTAAATAATCTAAGCAGTGAAACTCTCACCGAACCAAAAATTATCAAATTTAAAACAGGCCGAAGACGCAAGGGTTGGAACAAAAACTGTTTAGCGCTGGGTCTTGCCAGTGGTTTTTTAGAGCCTCTTGAATCAACCAGTATCCACCTCATCATGACTGGGATTATTCGCTTTATGCGATTATTTCCTTTTACAGGCATAACCCAGCACGCTATTGATGAATACAATAAACAATTACAGTCAGAGCTTGAAAGTATTCGTGACTTTATTGTTTTGCATTACAAAGTCACCGATAGGGATGACAGTGAATTTTGGCAGCATTGTAAAACAATGGAAACACCTAAGTCACTTGCCCATAAAGTCGCATTGTTTAAAGAGACTGGACGGGTTTTCTTAGATGATGGTGATATTTTCCGCGTCGACTCTTGGGTGCAAGTCATGCTTGGGCAAGGCATAATGCCAGATCAATACCATCACGTAGCTTCTTTAATGAATGATCAAGAGCTAAGCCGATTTATGCAGGGGATCAAACAGCAAATAGCGCAACGCTTACAACAATTACCGACACATAGAGCGTTTATTGAACAATACTGCCCTGTAGATACTTAAGTCTAAAAAGGCATCACTATTGCTAAAATGCTTATAATTAAACGAACTGTAAAGCCACATCAAAAATGTTGGCTTTACCTTAATTGTAAGCTAAATGATGTCTCTTTTGACGATACTTATAAGCGTTAAACTTTCCTAACTATTGAAGAGCTGAGCGTGCTGGCTGTAAAAAGTGAAAGCTAGCAACATAATACAGCACCTAGCTTAGTTACGTCGTTATCAGCTCTTAAATTAGCGCTAAATTTATAAAAGTAATAAACCATTAACCTATTAATTATTAAAAGATAAAGCAGATTTTCACTGTATATTTAGGGCTAAATAAAATAAACGGTTGACCGTTTGCAGATTAGCCTCTAACCTAAATATGGAAGCGCTACCACAAAACAACAAACATCCTTATGGGGTGTTACGGTAATTTTATGGAAGCGCTACCATAAAATTTTAAATTTAGCCGCAAGATTTACTTGCTCTTGTTTACCAAAGGTTTCATTTCATGACTCAGCTCACGTTACCAAAAAACTCAACAATGCTTAGCAAAGACTTTATCTATGGCGTTGCGACAGCTTCGTTTCAAATAGAAGGAGCTGCCGATAAGCGCCTTCCATGTATTTGGGACACCTTTTGCGCGACTCCAGGAAAAATCGCTGATAACTCAAATGGTAATTTCGCTTGCGAGCATGTTAAAAAATGGAAAGACGATATTGAACTAATCGACTCTTTGGGTGTAGATGCTTACCGTCTTTCTATTTCATGGCCAAGAGTCATAAAATTAGATGGCACTTTAAATCAAGAAGGTATTAACTTTTACATTAATATTTTAGACGAGTTAATGCGTCGAAATATTAAAGCATTCGTCACTTTATACCACTGGGATTTACCACAGCATTTAGAGGATAAAGGCGGCTGGTTAAATCGCGAAACTGCTTACGAATTTGCGCATTATGTAGACCTAGTTAGTCAGGCCTTATCAGGAAAAGTCTATTCATACGCGACCTTGAATGAACCTTTCTGCAGCTCTTATTTAGGCTATGAAATTGGTGTTCATGCCCCTGGGATCAAAGGCCGAGAATTTGGACGTAAAGCTGCCCACCACTTGCTGCTTGCACATGGCTTAGCTATGAAAGTACTAAATAAAAATAGCCCGGATTCACTTAACGGTATCGTACTTAACTTTACTCCTTGTTATCCTGTATCGTCTAGCGAAGCCGATTTAGCTGCAACAGCTTTTGCTGATGACTACATAAACCAATGGTATATGAAACCTGTAATGCAAGGAGCTTACCCTGACATTATCGAACAGTTGCCAGCCGCTCATAGACCTGACATTCTAGCTGACGATATGGAGATTATTTGCCAACCATTAGACTTCTTGGGCGTTAACTTTTATACCCGATTACGTTATGAAGCAAGTGACACTGATTATTATCATGAACTGCCTCATCAAGCGCCAATGACAGATATCGGCTGGGAGATATATCCACCAGCATTGACTGAGTTATTAGTCTCTTTGCATGAAAAATATGAGTTACCGCCGATTTATATCACTGAAAATGGCGCTGCGATGGCTGACAAAATGGTAGATGGAGAGGTAAACGATCAAGACCGTGTTGACTATTATAATGCACACCTAAATGCTGTGAATGACGCAATACTACAAGGCGTAAACATGGCTGGCTACTTTGCATGGAGCTTAATGGATAATTTCGAGTGGGCAGAAGGTTATTCAAAACGCTTCGGAATTGTTCATGTTGATTACGATACACAAGTACGAACAGTAAAGCTAAGTGGTAAAGCATATAGTCAGTTAATCACGCGCCGATAATAAGACAACAATAATGATAAAACACACACTTCCCATCTACGAAAAAATAGGCTACGCGATGGGCGATGCCGGCGCTAATTTAGTTTGGCGTGGTGCTTTGGCCTATTTAGCCGTTTTTTATACAGACACATTTGGTATTTCTGCCGCCGCTGCTGCGTTACTTTTTTTAGTTGTGCGCTTATCAGATGGCGTGACAGATATAATAATGGGGATGATTGCAGATAGAACGCAAACACGTTTCGGTAAATTTCGTCCTTGGATATTGTGGTCAACTCCTTTTCTCGCCTTGTTTATGGTGTTGTGCTTCACAACACCTGACATAAGCCCAGCAGCTAAGCTATTTTATGCTTATTTCACTTATATAGGGCTCACTCTAGCTTATACGGTAAGTAACGTACCCTACTCTGCTTTAATGGGGGTTATGACTGGTGATGACCTAGAGCGAACTAAACTGTCTGGCTTTCGCTTTGCCGGAGCATTTGCAGGTGGCTTATTAGTTATGGGCTTTTTACCTGATTTAGTTGCATACTTTGGGCAAGGAAATAGCGCACAAGGTTACCAATACACTATGTATGTATTTGCGGCCTTACTCACTGTACTCATGTTAATCACGTTTGTAAGTACAAAGGAGCGCGTTCAACCTGCAACAAAAACGCAAGTTTCACTAAAAACTGAGCTAACTGATTTAAGTAAAAGCTTACCTTTTATCATTCTTCCTTTATTGGCGATCACATTATTTTTCTATTATCGCGAGCTCTACTCCGGTTTGTTTTTTGCGGCAACAATGATTTTTATGACTGTCGTAATTCGTCGCTTACTTGCAAGCGATCATAGTAAGCTAAGTGGCACTCAACGAGATATGGTTGATTTACTTACAAATAAACCATGGCTGATCTTATTAGGTATGGGCTTTTTAACAATGATGTTTAATGGCATTAAATATGGTGTCATTGCTTATTATTTTAAATATTACGTAGGTAATGAGCTTTTAACTGGCCAATACTTTATAGCTTTATTAATCGTCTCAATTTTCGGCGCGTTAAGTACAGGAAAATTAGCTGAGATTCTGGGTAAACGTACTTTGTTTATCGCTTCATTATTACTAAGTGCCTTCTTTACCATTTGTTTCTTTTGGCTGCCAAATGATAACCTCAGCCTGATCTTTGTTATGGGTTGTCTGTCTGAATTCTTCGCAGCCATGATGCCTACCCTGTTTTTTACGATGCTTGGGGATAGTGCTGACTATTCTGAGTGGAAAAATAAACGCCGTGCCACTGGCCTCATATACTCAGCAGGAACTTTCGTGCAAAAAACGGGGGGTGGATTTGCCGGAGCCTTAGTGCTTGTTGTACTTGCAAGTTATGGCTATGACGGAATGGACGAAACCACCATTGCACACTCACTCGATGGCATGATACTACTAATGAGTTGGCTACCAGCAGCGTTTGCTCTAATAGCCGCAGCACTGATGGCCTTTTATCCATTAACATCTGAAATGACAGAAAAAATAACAGAAGACTTGGCAATTAGGCGTGCAAGTCTGTAAATTAAACAGTTAAGGTTTATATCAAACAGTAATTATGGCAACTATTTATCAGGTATCAGAGCTCGCTGGCGTTTCTTTATCAACCGTATCTCGGGTGTTAAATGAAAATGATTACGTCAGCAAAAAAACCAAACAAAAAGTCCTCGATGCGATGGAGCAGCTAGGTTACAAACCAAATTCGATAGCGCGCTCTCTTGCTTCAAATTGCACCAATAGTGTGGGGATTTTAGTCTCTGAACTAGACGGTGCATTTTTTGGTGAAATGATGTCTGCTATTGAAGCCCAATTAAGGGCAGCTGGTAAACATGTCATTATTACGCCAGGACACAGTGAAGAAGACAAAGAAAAAAGTGGCTTAGAATTTTTAATTTCTCGTAACTGTGATGCGATCATCGCCCACGTTGAAGCCGTAAGTGATGAATATTTAGTAAAATTAAATAAAGGTAAAACTCCAATCTATCTAATCAGTCGCTATGTAGATCAAATGAAAGAAAACTGCATTAGCCTCGATAACGTAATGGGTGGCTATTTAGCGACTAAGCACTTACTTGAGCAAGGCCATAAACAGATTAATTACATAGCAGGCCCTTTATTCAAGCCAGATGCTTATAACCGACTTGAAGGCCACAAAAAAGCGCTAAAAGAATATGGTATTGCATTTGACGAGCAGTCTCTTTTCGTGGGTGACTTTAAAGAAACAGGCGGATACAAAGGCTTACAGCATTTCTTCAACATCAATAAAGAATTTACAGCTGTTGTATGTGCAAATGATGAAATGGCCTCGGGCGTAATGAAATGTGCAAGAGAGCACAAGCTTGATCTTCCCAAAGATCTGGCAATCATCGGCTTTGATAATGTTCATTTCACAAATTATTTATATCCAACTTTGACGACCGTTGATAACCCTGTCGAAAAAATGGGTATTATGGCCGCGAACTTAGTGTTAAAACAGGTGTATAAACAAAATCGCGCTAATATAGAGCATATATTTACGCCAAACTTGTTGATCCGCGATTCAACAACACGTTTAACCAGATCTTAATAAAAAGCGAATACGATATCGCTTGTTAAAAAGTAACGAACAAAATTGCTATAGAAATGGAGAAGCAGGTGTTTATCGGTGAAGTAGCCAAAAAAACCAATTTATCCGTTAAAACAATTCGCTTTTACGAAGAAAAAGGCCTCATAACAACCCCTCAACGTCAAGGAAAGTACCGTGTTTATACAAATGAACACATAGAGGTATTAAAGCTAATCTCAGAAGCAAAATTACTGGGGGTTACACTCGCTGAGTTGAAGGGCTTTATAAAGTATGAAAACGGGCAAGCAAACTGGGCCGAGATTAGAGAATTTTTGTTGCATCTTAAGAGTCGTTTGCAAACACAAATTGAGCAGACAAAACAAAAAATCGCCCATATTGATTCATGTGTTGGCCTTATTAACATCAAATAGTTAGTTGACTCTCCCCTTAAGTGGAGAGTTTATAATCGCTGTAGGTTATTGATTTAATCAAGCTAGATAGCATACACAGTGTGCTTTCAATAAAGTCGTTTTTATATTTTCAAAAATTGGGCCTTTAATAACTTCGATTTCATACCAATTCGCTCTATTAGGTAGCAATTTAGACAAATTAAATCTCGTTGATCACGGGGCAAAGATTACTGATTTAGTTGTTCTAAATAAGAAATCATTAATGCAGGTAGCGACAGGCTTAATCCCTGAAAATAATTAAGCGTTCTTACGAATTAATTAAGGAAGATCATGGAAAAGTTAGCAACTGACATTTGGATTTTTGATGGTGAAGCAGTAACGTTCTTTTTTTTACCTTTTACAACCCGCATGACTGTTATTAAACTCGCGAATGGTGATCTATGGGTGCACAGTCCTATCCACCTGAGCGATGCCTTAAAGAGCCAAATAGACCAGTTAGGCCCGGTTAAATACCTTATAGCTCCTAATCACTTACATCACTTGTTTTTACCACAATGGATTGCAGCATATCCCGATGCTAAAACTTATGGCACTAGTGAGGTCATAAAAAAGCGCAATGATATCTCTTTTGATGCATCCCTTAATGACGACTTGGACTGGCAGTGGCAGGCAGATATTTCCCAAGAGTTATTTACAGGCTCACCCTTTATGGAAGAGTGTGTGTTTTTCCATAACAACTCAAAAACATTGATTGTGACTGATCTGATTGAGAACTTTTCTGGTGACAACTTCAAGGCTTGGCAAAAATGGCTCGCAAAAGGTGCGGGGATCTTAGCTCCTAACGGAAAAACACCGATAGATTGGCGCCTCAGCTTTATGTTTAAAAAGCCTCAAGCTAGACAGCATTTTGAAAAAATATTGGCTTGGGAGCCGGAAGTTATCATTATGGCTCATGGAGAATTAATAAAACACCACGCCATGGGGTTTTTACGTGAGTCGTTTAGTTGGCTTAATAAAACCTAACTATATTGCACCTGTTGACCACTTTATAAAAGCGTCTATATCAGTTTAGTAACTGAACTTACGGGAATTTCATCGGAACGTTGACTGAGCAAAATTTCAAAATTTTTTCAGATAGTGATTGACTCTCCCGTTAAGGGGAGGCTTTAGAGTAGCAATTATTTCCTAACACAAAGGTCTTGATTGTGAAAAACATACTCATTTTAAACGGAAACCCAAAACCCAATAGCTTTGCTGACTCTTTAGTGGATGCATATGAATGCACTGCTAAAGAAACGGCAAATATACGTACTTTTAGACTGTCTGAAATGGACTTTAACCCAGATCTCAGCTTTGGTTATGATCAGGTACAGCCGTTAGAATCATGCTTAGAAGCATTTACAAATGCACTCCTTTGGGCCGATCATCTCGTGCTTATTTCGCCAGTTTGGTGGGGTAGCCTACCCGCTAAATTAAAAGGGCTGTTTGATCGCGTTTTATTGCCTGGGGTTACCTTTACGTTTGAACAAAATAGTTTACTTCCAACACCACTTTTAACCGGCAAAACTGCAAGACTTATCCTAACCATGGACACCCCAAAGGAGCTAATAGATCAATTAGCACAGCCTATTTTAGAGCAGTTGGGTCGACACACGCTTGAGTTTTGCGGTTTTGCACCGCCAAAAGTTAACTTATTTGGTTCAGTTATCTTATCAAGCGACAGGCAAAGATCGGACTGGCAGACTACTGTGGGAGAACTGGGTTCTCAATGTGACTAAAGGCTTATGTTTGTTGTATAAAATATAATATATTATTATTTCTATTAGGCATTGCTGCAATGATTGAGCAGTGCCTAATTAGAAGTTAGCTGGATAGGACGCATATGGATTATATTAAAGTAAATAGAGATACATGGAATAAAAGAACTGATCTTCATACCCAGTCTAGTTTTTACAATATACCAATGTTTAAAAATGGGAGAAACTCACTCAATCCCATCGAGCTCGCCCTACTCCCAGATGTGAAAGATAAATCGCTATTGCACTTACAGTGTCATTTTGGTCAAGACACGCTCTCTTGGGCAAGGCTTGGCGCGTGTGTAACGGGTGTTGATTTATCGCCTACTGCAATTGAGTATGCCAATGAGCTCAAACAAAATTTAAATTTAGAAGCCACTTTTATCGAAAGTAATGTTTACGATTTTGACGCTATCAACCAGCAACTTTTTGATATTGTTTACACTTCTTATGGTGTTCTAAATTGGTTACCAGATTTAAATCGATGGGTTAAAGTAATTTCTAACTCTTTACAAGCTGGCGGCACTTTATGTCTGGTTGAATTTCACTCTTTTAATGAGTTATTAAATGGCTACTCTTATTTTCATGACTCTGAACCTACCATTGAAGAAGAAGGAACATACACCGAAAATTGTGATGGTACAAAGTCAAAAACAGTAACCTGGAGTCACTCAATTAGTGACATTATAAACTCACTCATTCAGGCTAGTTTGACGATTGAGTCATTCGACGAATACCCATATAGCCCTTATGACTGCTTTGAAGGCTTAGAGTATGTTCATGATAAAGGCTACCAATTACTTCACAAAGGACATCAAGTTCCTTTAGTATTTTCGATTAAAGCAAGAAAAGGATGTTAATTTGACCCATTTAATTTTTGAATATGGCAATTCACTTAATTAAGCAAACTACTCTGAGGCAATAAAACCTCGCTAATAACACGGTAATAATTTCGTTATTTAGTGGTTCTAAATAAGAAACTTTAACGCAGCTAGCGACACGTTTTATCCCTTAAAATAATTAAGAATTGCAGATTGGTATTATTATTTTTTGAGGAAGTTATGGATATTAATTTAATCAGTATATTTGTTTCGGTTGCAGCTGCACACTTTCTTGCATTGCTAAGTCCTGGGCCCGATTTTGTTTTGGTTGTTAAAAGTGCATTAAAAGGCAATCAAAAGAATGCGATTGGTGTAGCACTTGGGATTGCAACAGCTAATGCAGTGTATATTACCTTATGCTTAATTGGAGTTGGCGCCATATTATCCACCTCAATTGGTTTGATGGTAACGCTCAAAGTTATTGGTGGCTTATTTTTGATGTATATAGCCTATCACGCCTTAAAAGCCCCTAAAAATGCCTATGCTAATTTCTCCACAAATACCAAGGCATCCACTGAATTTTCATTATCATGCTTTTGCAAAGAGTTTGTAACTGGGTTTCTCTCAGGTATTTTAAACCCTAAAAACTTATTATTTTATTTAAGCTTGTTTACTGTTGCACTAACCCCTGAGGTCAGCATTAGCTTTAAAGTGCTTTTAGGAGTATGGATGACATTAGTCGTCTTTTTTTGGGATGTGGCAATTATTTATATGTTGTCAAAAACGACTATCAGACAAAAATTCATTAGAGCCGCATTTTATATTGATAAAGTAACAGGTGTCGTTCTCGGTGCGATAGGGTTTAACATTCTAAAATCAGTTTGGTCAAAACAGCCGTAAATACTACTGCATAGTAAGGTGCTGTTTATAACGCGGTGTTGTAAAACAGCACCGATTTATTTAAATCAGCTTTTTTAATTGCTTACTGTAGGTTCGACTTACTTTTAAGGTTTTACCTGTAGTTAAGGTTGCCATGTACTCTGAGTTGCGCAATGGCTCAAGCTGTCTTACATAGGCTAAGTTAACAATTGTCGACTTATGGATCCGCAAGAATGCCTCTGGCAGCATATTACTTTCGAGTTCCTTTAATCTTGCTCGCATAACATGGGTATCGGTAGCGGTGTGCACACACATATAATCGCCAGCCGCATCAATCCAAAGAATATCGGTGAATGAAATTATTTGAATCGGGTTTTTAGCATCCCGGATAACCAAGTGATCACTGTCAAAATTATAGTCTGACTGATTAGCAGAGTGTTTGTTTTGCTCTGACTTGCTACTCACTTCTTGTTGTAGCGCTATCAACTCACTTTTTTGAAATAGCTTTACTTTACTTATAACTCTTTCAATAGCTTCAGCAAGTCTATCTAGTTTTACCGGTTTTAATAAATAATCGATGGCTCTAACTTCAAAAGCTTGGACCGCATGTTGATGAAATGCTGTGACAAAGATGACCGCAGGACATGCTTCTGGTTGAAAATGCTTTATCAATTCAAAACCTGATTTAGAGGGCATTTCGATGTCTAAGAAAATTAAATCTATTTCTTTGTTATTTATCAGCTCAATTGCATCGTCAACACTGCATGCACTACCAACAATATTAATTTCAGGAAAATGTTCGAGTCGAATACGTAAACCTTCGACGGCGCTGTATTCATCATCAACCAGTATCGTGTTTAGTTTTATCATTTATTATGACCACTCATAGGTAACGTTATACATACCCAAGCGCCACCTTCGCTTAAGTTACCCTTTTCTATACGGTGTGACTTTCCATACATTAGCTTTAAACGTTGCTCACAATTAGCTAACCCGATACCTCTTTTGTTGGTACTTTCCTCACCAAATCCCTTACCAGTATCAGACACTTTTATATTTAAATAACTCTTCGTTTTTTCTATTGCAATGGTGATACACATTTTCTGGTTTGAACACATGCCATGCTTTAAAGCATTTTCGACAAGGGGTTGAATCAACATAGAGGGGATCAACAACTCGTTGCAACCATCGGCAACAGAAATATCAACAACAAGCTTATCAGTAAATCGACACTTTTCTATATCTAAATAATTGCTAAGAATGCCAATTTCTTCCTTAATTGTTACCTTCTCAAGTGGATCTGTATATAAGCTGTGGCGCAATAGATCACACAGTTTTTCGAGCATTTTGACAGCTTCTAAACTTTCTTTCTTCAAAATCAATGTACAAATCGCATTTATACTATTGAACATAAAGTGGGGATTAAGCTGATAACGCAGCATTTTTAATTGTGACTCTTTTGCTAGGTGTGTGGCTTCAGCTGCTTTTTGCGTTTGCTCTAAGTTATCTAAATAAATCTTGATCCCATAATAAAACGCGGCCCATGTTGAAAGCACTGTTAATGACGCCGACGTCCATGTACCAAAGTCAAACCACGTCATAGGTTGCCAAAAGTTTCCATAAAACCACTGCAGCGTAATCCACTTTATTTGTGTCCAAATTAACGTCGCAGTTATAACAACGACAACATGAAGCGCAATCTTCAGTTTTAGCTCAATAAAATTGATATAGGAGAATACTTTTCGCAGGAACAGGGTAATTAAAAAGCCGCAGATTGTATCAATAATCAGATGCGGGATATGGATAGTCCAAGGCTCATCACTTGGTACTTTAATCATTAATTCGGTTAGCATTGCGTAAACAACCCAACCACATATCTGAAACAGCCAAAATAAGTGGCTGCGGGGGTTACTAGTATTCAAATTATTCAATCCATAAGGTAAAGCTGATGGGCATTACTTGCTCATCAGCTTTACTAAGATTTAGTCAGAGCATGAGAGTAAATAAGCATCTGCATTTGGTTTACTAGTCAGTGCTATATCCGCAACAGCTAAGCTGGCAGCATTTGCTGAAACGTTTAACACCTCTGTCACCTTGGTCATATTATTTAACGCAGATGGACAATTTAACGGTATCGCTAACGTATGCCATTTCTTATCATTCATCAAGGCTTCTATTGATTCAAACTTAATGTTACGCATGCAATGGTTATTGTTACACATTAATTGTATTTGAGTCGCTTTACTTGGCGCTGTGTTAACTCTCATTTTAAGTTCAAGAATAGCTGACTTACTTGCATCACTGAGCACTTCAGGCTGCTGATAGCTTAAGCTCAAAGTAGCTTTCTTTGCGCCTGCTCGCCAAATGAATTGTCTTGCATCTTCCTGATAAGACAAGTTAACTGATTGCATTAACAAACTAGCACCATCACCACTGGTTGCTGAAGAACCTGTTGTTTCGATGGCAGCGGTATTTGCGTCTTTTAAGCGCCAAACTAAGTTCTCTGCTAAGCCTCTAACAAACAGTGGCTTTGCGTCTTCATTAGCTTGCTTTTTAGGTGATGTTTTTTCACTCAGTAAAGGCACATTAACCGTGTCTTGGTAGGTTAATCCGTAGTCGTAAGCAAACAATGGATCATAGTTTTCATCACCTAAGTTTAATGTGTATTGCGTGTCATACTTTGGCCATGAAAAGCTCAACTTACCTGAAAAATCATGTTGAATGTTGCCCTTCGAATCGGTCAATAAAACATCTGCTACGCCCTCGCCTTCTGAGCCAGGTAACCATGCAGCAACAAATGCATCAGATGCATTGAGTTCTTTATTTATCCAAAGTGGTCTACCGCTCAAAAATACAGTAACAACCGCAATGCCGTCTGCTTTTAACTTTTTCAATAATGCTAGATCTGCTTTTGTTTTATGCTGATATTCAAGATATTCGATATCACCAAACCACTCTGCATAAGGTTCTTCGCCAATAACAACAATAGCTACATCAGGTTTGACCGAGTAGTTTCCGGCTTCGTTTAGTTCAATTTGCCCACCGGCATTTTCAACTTGCTTCTTTAAGCCAGCAAAAATTGACGTCGCATTTGGAAAGTCGTCATTGGTGTTGTCTGTGCCTTGCCACGAAACACTCCATCCACCTGCTTGCTTTGCAATACTATCGGCACCATCACCAGCAACCAGTATCTTGCTTGTTGCTTTAATTGGCAGTATTTGGTTATTATTTTTCAATAGTACTAATGACTTACGAACAGCTTCTCTAGCAAGCTCACGGTGCTCGGCAGCACCTAACCATTCAGGATGCTGAGATTCAGATCGGCTTGATGGTTTACCTCTTGAGAATAAGCCCCATCTGATCTTCGCTCTTAAAAAACGTCGAACAGCATCATTAATTCTTTCTTCAGAAATAGTACCCTCTTTCACTTGCGCAACCGTGTTGTGATAAAAGGCTTCAAAGTGCTCTGGAACCATAATAACATCAACACCTGCATTGATAGCTGCAGCACATTGCTCTAAATCACAACCCTCAACAAATTTGTGAGCATTCCAGTCACTGACAACAAAGCCATCAAAGCCCATTTGCTTTTTAAGTACTTCTGTTAGCAAGTATTTATCACCGTGCACACGTTGACCGTTCCAGCTATTAAAAGATGCCATAACAGACTGAACACCTTCATTTATTGCTGAAAAATAGCCAGGACTATGAATATCTCTCAAACCTTTTTCATCAATAATAGTGTTGCCACGGTCTATACCACGCTCAGTTCCACCATCACCAACAAAGTGCTTTGCTGTTGCAATACGATTTGTTCCTGTTAAGAAATCATTGTTGATGCTTCCCTGAATACCTACAACCATTTCGCCTGCGTAATCTTTAACTAAATCAGGGTTCTCAGAATAACTCTCATATGTTCTGCCCCACCGATCGTCTCTGACCACTGCGACAGTAGGCGCAAAACTCCATTCTATTCCGGTTGCAGCAACTTCTTTTGCTGTCGCTTGACCAATGCGTTTAATTAGCTCTTTATCTCTGGTTGCACCTAAACCTATGTTATGTGGAAATAACGTAGCTCCATAAACATTGCTATGTCCATGCATTGCATCTGTGCCCCAAACCGTCGGAATTGCGCTTCCATCTATCGATGCATCTACTGATGCCTGATACATCTCATCGGCATATTGAAGCCACTGTTTCATCGAGGCACGTTTATTACCATAAGGCGCGGTGTTACCTCCATTTAAGTAAGATCCAAAGCCATACTTGCGCATCTGTTCGACACTTAAATAGCCTATTTCAGGTTGAACCATTTGTGCTACTTTTTGCTCAATTGTCATTCCTTCAATGAGCTCATCAATTTGCTTCTCAACAGCAGGGTCTTGTTTGAGTTTAGTATTTACATCAGGCCAGTTTACCTGTTCGCTGTCGATGGCATGTGAAAGATGACTATAAACAAGCCCAATAAGAACCAATGGGCTTAATAATAATGGTGAAAATTTAAATCTAGACATTTAAAACCTATAATACAACACGTTGAAAAATAAATAGTTAGTTAGGTATGTATTCAATAAAATCATAATATACCCAAGATGAAGCACCATAATATTGCCCAGGAAAGTAATTGGCTTCTTGTGAGTTATCGCCGTGCCAGTGATTAATCATAATTTTGGTGTTATCAACAGGCCAAGCGTAAGCAGGTATCTCATTATTTGCCAGCACACCATCACCATTATCTTTATAAACGGTACGAATAGTTTGCTCTTGGCCATTGGCATCATACAGATACCAACGAATAACACTGCTAGACCAATCAAAGCCTATCATGAGCAGATTTTCACGGTAATCAAGCCCAAATTGGCTTAAATCGATGTCTTGTTCCCAGCTTTGATATAAACCACCTTGCGGTTGATAGATAATATTTGTATGTACAACATTACCAAGTGAGGGCAGCAATTCAATGTCTATTTCTTGCCATGCTCGACCTGGACTATCCCACCATGAGGTATAAGTGAATATCGATGAAACCGTACCAGCAACATTGCCTGACTTTAATCGACCTTGTACCTTGCCATAACTATAAAACTGATTGCTCTGTAATTCTGAACATGTGCCTTGCGATAAGGTTAGTGTTAAGCCATGCTCGCTGGGGCTTTGCATATTAGGCTCAAAGGAGCACCCAAATGGCGTGCCATTGTCACCTTGTCGTGCAGTCCAAATACTCGTGTTGTATCCCCAAGAAAAGTTATCTTTGAAGTAGTTTGCACTTAAATTAGGGGATAAAAAAGCAACACATAAAGTTGCTAGAGGTAGCCATAATTTTTTCATTTTTTTGCCTCTTAATCTGGTTAGCTCTCATATTGCTGAGCAATATGAGAGCGCTTAATCGTAAGGTTAAAATGAGAAACCGGCTCTAACACCATAGTATCTCGGCATGCCAAAACTACCTTTTGGTACACCTTTACTCGTGTTGTTCCAATATTGAATGGTCTCATCAGAAGCGTTGTTAATGAATAACTCCGCATACCATTTTTGGCTTTGAGGCTCATACTTCAAAGATGCGTTATAAACGGCGAATGCATCTCGGCTATCATCAATATATTTTGTCGCTTCGTCTGAAACTGCAAAATCCATATCATCTAAATGTTTATCAAGATTCCACACCGTTGAATACGATTTATCTTTCCAACTTGCGTTAAACCAACCATGAATAAAGCCATACTCACCTAAATTGAACGTATGCGTATAACTAATATTCGCAGTGTATTTAGGTGTCATTGCTAGGTTGTTACCTTTGAGGTTTGTCGCCAACAATGTGTTTTCTGGATCTTTTGATTCTTCATAAGAGATATCAAATAGATACTCTGAATCATAATCCCACTTAGTATTCCAATCTTCCGTAATTTTAGCGTCAGTCCAAGTTACGTAACCTGTAATGCGACCATTTGGATATGGCTTCCAGTCAAATTCAAATTCAATACCTTTAATTGTTGATGCTGGAACATTCTGAGTGTAATAAGCAATCACAGGTTGATTTTGATAATCAAGAACAGGCTCGCCATCATCACCTAAAATAGGTGTTCCGTTATCATCTTCCACCACTGATAAGCGTTCAACATTACCGATCGAACCAACCGATGCATATTGCATATCTGTATAGTCTGTATAGAAAAAAGCAGCTTTTAAATTCAGTGAGTTATCAAAAAAGCTTGATTTAGCCCCTAGCTCCCACGTTAATACTTCTTCTGGATCAAACTTCGTTTCAAACCGGGTAACATCACCGGTTCTATCGTTAACTACTTCGTATACATCACCAATACCACCCGCTTTAAAGCCACTCGCTAAATATGCATACAGCATGGTTTCTGATGAAATGTCATAATCTAAGCCAACACGGAAGTCATGATGTTGCCAGCTTCCTTTGTTGTCATTTTCAAAGTAAGACGCATATATTGATGGGTCTTCGTAATAGTCGACTGGCAGATTGTTTAGGTCTGATCTATTTAACCAACCTACAGCACACCCATCGGCATTTGAGCATCGATACGTTCTGCCGCCTTTGTCTTGCTTAGTTTCATCACTAAAACGATAGCCTAAAGTTGCATGTAACTTCTCGGTTAGTTTGTATGTTCCTTGACCAAAAATGGCAAATGCATCTGTTGAGCGATCAGGTTGATCCCAAAACGCTTTATCATCCATTGGATTATCATAATAACCCACGGTTGTGGTTTTTTCGTGGAAGTAGTTTGCCCCTACAATCCATATGAAGTCACCATATTCATCAGATTGAAGTTGTAATTCTGTTGAAAACGATTCAGCCCCAGTGCCGTTTAAAAAGTAGGTTGCACCATCCCATGGGTCAAGACCTACTTCACTGTCTTGTGCTGACTCTCTTTTCATGTCTTCATAACCCATCAACCAAACGATATTGTATTCGTCATTTAGGTTATAATTTAATGTGTTGCGAAGATAAGTGATGTCTAAATCTAATTGTCCAGGAACATTCACAACCGCTTGATAAGTGTTGTCACTTGGCAAGAAATTTGAGCAATCGCCCCCCATTTCAGCTGGACGTCCTCTTAACTTATCACAGTTAACTAAATCAAGATTATTGTTGCTGTTATTTACGTACTTTTGGAAAACCGTATGGTTTGAGAAATTACCATTTAATGGCTCCCAAAGTGTGCTCACACGGAATGAATATTCATCTGCATTGTTATAAAAATCACTTTTATCTGCAGGTGTTAATGCGCGAACTTTTTGTGCTTCTGGATCGGTACCAGCACCATCAATCCACCAGTTTTCTCTTTGAGTAACAGTTTGACCAACACCTTGATAAGAGTCTTCTGATATTACAGGTGCATTTAATACATCATCAGAAAGCCTGCGAGTATCGTATTGGTTAGGATCATAGTAGCCTTCTAAATAAGAATCACGCTTCAAACCTTTTGCTGCGAAACGAACTGCAAATTCCTCGTTAATTGGAATATTAACAACGCCATCAATGTTTTTGCTGTTGTACTTACCTGCCTCAACATTCACATTGCCAAAGAAATTTTCAAATTGTGGCTTTGCAGATATAACATTAATACTACCAACCGTAGAATTTCGGCCGAATAAGGTGCCTTGAGGACCACGTAATGCTTCAACACGGTCAATATCGTACATCAATGCAAGCGCACCTTGCATTCTCGGTGAATACACACCATCTAAGTGCACACCAACCGCAGGATCACCTAGCTCTGTTAGGTTGGTTGAGCGTACCCCGCGCATTGAAATAACGGGTGCTGATTGGTCGGTTGCTGTTGAAATATCAAGACTAGGAACAAGGTTCGCAATATCCTTAATATTATTAACACCATTTTTTTTAAGCTCAGCTTCTGTTAACGCCGTAATTGCTACCGGTGTTTCCATCAACTTCGTTTTGCGTTTTGTTGCCGTAACAGAAATGATTTCTAAGCCACTTTGCGGCTCTTTTGATACTTTATTGTCAATATCCTGCTGATTTTCGTTTTGTGCATGTACAGGTAATGAGCAAGCTAAAGCGACAGCAACTGCTAATGCCTTTTTATTTATTGTGTGCATATTCAACCTTTAGATGTGTGTTCAAATTTAAAAGTATTTACTTTTAATTAACAGTATCTGCAGGTTCATTTTTCATTACCAGTCAAATTCGGCAAGACGAGTTTGAAATAATACAAAGCGAATTTAAAGTTACTTTCACGTTGGATTTTACGTACTTTTTGAGCGCAGACCACAAGGAAATAAAGGGGCTTTAAACTGTTCAGATTTAGTTTAAAGCCACCATCATCAACGTCTATTTAAGATGATCGGATATTAATTTTTCTGTATGAGAGAGCAACTCATATCCGCCTACATCACCATGCCCAGGAACAACCATCACTGCGCTTTTAAATTGTTTATTTAATTGCTTTGTAATATTTAGCCAAGAATGAATGTCGCCATGAACTAAGTTACCAACAGATGATGACTGAAGTGATCGAACCGCACAACCACCAAATAAAATTCTTTTTTCAGGTAACCATGCCATAACATTGTCCATTGCATGCCCAGCCCCAGGATAAAACAGCTCAAGTGAGCCAAATTTAACAACTGAGCCTGCTTCTTTAAGCTCTTTAATGGTATTGTTTGGCACTGCCGCTCCTTGCTCTGTCGTTAGCTGAACAGTTAATGGATGGGCAAAAACATCGATCCCCTTAGATTCAAGTACATCAACTCCTGCTGCTCGGTCGCCGTGGGCATGTGTAACAAATGCTTTGCTTACTGGCAGTTTAATTTCAGAGTGTATTGCTTCGAGAAGATCTAAAGTGAGTAACTCTCCCCACGCAGTGTCGATAAGTGTCAAACTATCTCCTTCTTTAACAATTAAGCCATTTGAAGGAAATCGTGTACCATTTGGGTAAGTATAATAAGATGTATGCAGCCACACCCCTTCATCTAGCGCAGTGATAGTGACTTGATTAGGCTTGCTATCTTGCGCTGCACCATGAAAACTACATATTAAAAGAAAAAAAACAAAATAACCGAGCATCCTAAATTTCATCATCGCTCTATATATCCCTAAATTAAGACCAAAAAAAATAAATTATAATAAAAACTACCAATAGGTAGGAATATAATTATGAAGCACTATTTATTTGTAAGTCTATAAGAAGTAGTACTATTTTTTAGTGATATAGAAAGCGAGTATGAGAATTAGTCGGTTATAGCTTTTACGATGTTCGCTAACTAATTCTCTTCAGTGTGATTGAAGAAAGTGGCAATAGTGGCTCTTTGCGCCATAAACATAACACCATAAATCATGGTATGTGGCATCAAGGTTTAACTACTCAGACTTATCTAAATGTTCACTTTTTAGAGGTAACATACGTTTTAAGGTATTATCTGCCAAAAAGTAATGGTGAACTAATGCAGCAGCGGCATGTATACCTATTAAGTAGTAGCCAACTTCACCCACTGTCTCGTGTAATTCTTTAATCGTTTTAGCAAGGTCTTTATTTTCACTTGCTAATGGAGGAAGCTCTAAGCCAAAAAATGGCACTGGTTTACCAGCCATACTCAATATCAGCCAACCTGCTATTGGCATTGCAATCATGAAGACATAGAGCGCAAGGTGCACTAGTTTAGCCAATGTATTTTGCCACTTTGCAGGCTCAGGTTTTATCGCTGGCGTTGAGCCTGCCAGTACACGCACCACTAACCTTATACTTACTAGAGCTAAAACAGATAAACCCAACATAAAATGCCACATTTTAAAAGCGTCGCGGGTTTCTGTACCTTTATCAAACAACTCGCGCAATTCAATACTGCCAAAAACAGTGACGATTAAAATAAACATAAGCCAGTGCAATACAATAGAAAAAGTATTGTAATGAGTCGTTGTATTTTTAATATTCATAATGCCTCTTTAGTAAAAACGCCTTTAGATAAGTGCCCAATTTATACGTAATATAGACTCACAATTAAGCTATCCTTTGAGCGCTCTTGTTGTAATGATCTAAAACAAAAAATGAGCTATCTAAAATTATCTTGTTTACTTATTAGCGAAACTCTACTGTACTTGTTTAAACTTAAAATAAACTTAAGTCATTTAATTATATAAGCTTACTACTCTTTATAGCCCTCAAGATCCGCCTTACATTATCGTGAGCAATACGCAGTTTATTACCCCAACTGACAAGCATATTTCCGAACACCTCTCACCATCTACTTCTATTTGAGTTCGTAGAATTTGAAATAAAACTTCCTGAGCATTACCGTGAAAATTACAATCCACTTTTCCGATTGTAACAATCTTTTTATTCCATTTTAAAGATTAAAAATAATGAGCAATACTAAACTCATCAAATTATGAGAGTTAGGGTATTCAAAATGATTAAAACAGTTACTTTTGCAATAATGCACTTCACAATCGCGTTTACAGTGACCTACTTTTTAACAGGTAGTTTTTTAATTGGTGGCTTGGTTGCCATTGTTGAGCCTGCGGTCAATACGGTTGCGTTTTACTTTCACGAAAAGGTGTGGCGCAATCTAGAGAGTAAGGATAGCTTCAAACAAAACCCAGATGGGATAATGTTTGCATAATAATTAGGTTGAATTGGTTTATAAAACAACGAATACCCATCTTACATATCAAACTGTCAATTAAGCTTTGCCACTAGGGCCGGTGGCAAAGCTGCAAACTAAACTGGCTATTGTTGTTAAGCTTTATAGCCAAATTCAAACACGTCCTTTTAAGAACACGGCCTATAAATGGGCTCTACACTCTCACTTCCCTGAATAATTACCTACATGAGCTGAACCTATCAAGCATATCCCCAAAAAGCAGCTATTCCTAAAGCTCTCCTTATCACATTTTAAATTCTTAAAAGTTGCATATAGCTCCGTCAATTTAGAGCTAATACTCAAATTAGACTTGCAATTATCACTTTTCGACTTACACTTGTGCGCCAATTGAGCGTACACCTGTAAGCTAAAGGCAAAAAATGAGCGCGTTATTTAATTCATTATCAAAACACTTATTACATCATCAATCATGGGCTGGATACTGGGAACCTGTGATCCAGTGCTTTAAACCTGGCTGGCGCGAAGGCTACTTTCGTGCACAAGTAAAACACGTACAAGTGTTTGCTGAGCAAAATGTTGAGCTGGTTCTTGAACCAGAAAAAGCATGGCCAATTCATCAAGCAGGCCAGCATATTGCGTTAACTATACAAACAGATGGGCGATTACTAACGCGTGTATTTACTATAGCCAGCGAACCACACATGGCAAAACAGCAAGGTCAAATTAGGTTACTGATCCGCAGTCAAGAGATAGGCGCGTTTACATCAAAGCTAACTAGTCTGAAGTCTGGGCAATGGCTTAATATTTCTGAGCCTAAAGGCCAGTTTGTTATGCCAAATACTGCTCGCTCTTTAATTATGCTTGCCGGTGGTTCTGGCATTACGCCATTTATAGCTATGCTTAAATCTATACCCGCTGATAGCAAAAAAACCATAACCTTGCTTTATTACGCAAAACCAAACAGCCACTGGCTTAAAGATGAGCTTGAGCAACTAAAACAATCACTGAGCAATTTTGATTACCACTTACTTGAGCGCAGCAAAGATGGCGATGCGACGACATGGCTGACACCAAATGCGCATAAACACTGGTTAGTGTGCGGCCCAGCTGCTTTGTATAACCAAGCAGCCGCTTTAGCTAAGCAATTAGATACGCCTATCGACAGTGAGCATTTCAGTGCAGTCCCCGCTGTTTTAGCAACCTCTGATAAGCACGAACTAACACTCACTCATCAGGGCAAAACATTCACGATTGATAACCAACAAACCTTACTGACCCACTTACAAGCGAATAAGCAACCAGTGACAGTTGGCTGTGGTATGGGCATTTGCCATCAATGCCAATGCGTTAAAAAGCAAGGCATCGTGCGTGATATTCGTACCGGTGAGCTCTCTGATAGCTCAGAGCAGTTAATTCAACTTTGTATATCGCAACCAGTCAGTGACGTGGAGTTATCAGCATGAAGACAACAAAAACAGTCAATTTTGAAAAATTAGCAGCTCAACTCGATAGCGTTAAAGCAGATGTAAAATCAAAACTCGGTGAGCAAGACGCGAAATACATTCGCCGCGTTATTGTTTGCCAACGAGTGTTTGAATGGAGTGGCCGAATTTTATTAATGCTAGGCTTTATTCAGCCTGTTTTATGGCTCGTGGGTGTGCTTAGTTTAGCCACAGCAAAAATCCTCGATAACATGGAAATTGGCCACAATGTGATGCATGGCCAATACGACTGGATGAATGATAAATACATAAATTCAAAGTCTTACGAGTGGGATATAGCGTGCGATGGAGCTAGCTGGAACCGCGTTCACAACTACGAGCACCACACCTATACCAATATTATTGGTAAAGATCGCGACTTCGGTTATGGATTACTGCGCTTATCGAGTGACTTTCGTTGGCGGGTAAAAAACCTGTGGCAATTTGTCACTTACCTATTACTCAGTGTGCTGTTCCAATGGGGTGTGTCGTACCATGAAATGGCAGCCGAGCGAGTATTTTTTGGCAAGAAAAAAGATGACCGCGATTACAAAGTACCGCACAGCGAACTTAAAAAGCGCTTTTTTAGTAAAGGTGCACGCCAGCTAGTGAAAGACTACCTGCTCTTTCCGTTGCTTGCTGGGCCTTTATTTTTGTGGGTTTTCACAGGTAACCTAGCGGCTAATTTATTACGTAACCTGTGGACCTCAACCATTATCTTTTGCGGGCACTTTACCGGTGAAGTTGAAACATTTAACCAGCAAGGCTGCGAAAATGAATCACAAGGTCAGTGGTATTACCGCCAAGCGTTGGGGTCATCAAATATCAAAGGGGGTAACCTGTTTCATGTTATGACTGGGCACTTGAGCTATCAAATAGAGCATCACTTATTCCCAGATTTACCTGCAAAACGCTACCGCGAAATTGCCCCTAAGGTGCAAGCTATCTTTAAAGAGCACGGTATTCACTACAATACCGGTGGCTTCTTTCGCCAGTACTTTTCTGTTGTAAAACGAATTGTGCGCTACTCTTTTCCGTAAATAATGAACGCCAGTGCAAAGTACTGGCGTTAAATCTCATTCGATTCAGACCAAACCCGTAACTCATCAAGAATATGCAGTGCTGAGCGGCCAAAGTCAGTAAGCTCATAGGTCACCGCTATCGGGCGGGTGCTAATAACATGACGGGTGATCATCGCTCTACTTTCAAGCTCTTTTAGACGTTGGTCGATCATTTTTTTACTTGCACCACCCAGCATACGCGTTAAATCATTAAAGCGCACAGGGCCATCTTTTAAATGATAGATAATAGAGCCCGTCCATTTACCGCCAATCAAACGCATGCCTTTTTCAATAGCACACGGCTCCATGCAAGCATTTAAAACTTTTTTTCTACCCTTACTATCTGTTTCTACTGAACTTTCCAAAACATCCTCGCATTTTTCAGCCTAGTTACAAAAAGGTAACTGGTTGATTAAATAATCTAGGTTACTATTATATACCACAGAATGTATTTTGAACACGATAAAGTAACTAGCAAACGGATACTCAACTATGAAAAACGTATTAATTCTTAACGCACATCACTATTACCCTTTTTCTGAAGGTAAGTTAAATGCTGCTTTAATCGAAAAAGCCGACGCTTTTTTTCAAGCAAAAGGCTATCAAACTCGGGTGGTTAATACACAAGACGAATTTGATGTAGAAACTGAACTTGAGAACCATCAATGGGCAGATATCGTCTTTTTGCAATCACCTATTAATTGGATGGGCATGACTTGGTCATTCAAAAAATACATGGATGAAGTGTACACCGCGGGCATGGGTGGAGCGCTTTGCCATGGTGATGGTCGTCATCAAGACAATCCAAAAGCCAATTACGGTAAAGGCGGCACCTTGAATAACACTCAATACATGATGTCGCTGACTTTAAATGCACCTGCAGAATCATTTGCAGATGGCACTGACTTTTTTGAAGGTAAAAGTGTTGATGACCTTGTTTTCCCAATGCATATGAACTTTAAGTTTTTCGGTATGCAAGCGTTACCTACTTTCGCCTGTTATGACGTGATGAAAAATGCAGACATCGACAGCGACTTTGCGCGCTTTGAAAAACACTTAAACGAGAACTTTTAAGGAGCACTCATGAGTAACGAATCTGTTTATAGCAATAAACTCCATCCGGGCAGTGCATTTCCTAGTATTAGTGCTGCACTTTTGAATGGTGAAGAGGCTGTTCTTGGTCAACCTCAACACGGTGCAAGCTGGCAGCTTGTTGTTGTTTATCGTGGTAAGCATTGCCCTTTATGTACTCGCTATTTAAACAGCCTCGAGCAGTACAAAGCTGCGCTATTAGAAACGGGTGTTGATGTAATTGCTGTTTCAGGTGATAGCAAAGAGCAGTTAGAAGCGCATTTAGAACAGTTATCTGTGTCATTTCCACTTGCTTACGGTTTGACTACAGAGCAAATGCAAACATTAGGTACTTACATATCTGATCCCCGTTCACCGCAAGAAACAGATCACCCTTTCGCAGAGCCTGCTCTGTTTGTGGTTAACGAGCAAGGTAATGTACATGTGGTTGATTATTCTAATAACCCATTTGTAAGACCTGATTTAGCAACCTTGGTAAGTGGGCTTAGCTGGATACGCGACCCAAAAAATAACTATCCAATTCGCGGTATGCATAAGTAGAGAGTAGCCATGAGCAAATTTACAACTTTGCTGATTGGCTTGGTGAGCATAATGATGTGCTCACCACATGCCTTTTCAGCACAACTCCCCCATGCACATATTGCTTCACCTAATCACTATGAAGTATTGCTAGATAACAGTGAAGTACTTGTTTTGCGTATGACTTTAGCACCAGGTGAGCAAGATAATTGGCATAAGCATAATGCTGAAACTGTCTACTTTGAGACAGGTGGAAAGGCAACCATCAGTACAAAAGAGTCACAAACAACACTTGAGATCCCCAATGGCTATGTGATGTGGCATGACGCATGGACTCATCAAGTCAAAAATGAGGGTGAAACCACCATCACTGCAATTATTGTCGAAAGGAAATAGATAGGATCAATTATGGCATTAGAAAACCACCCAATGTGGCGCTTACCTAAGCATCACCTAGATTTAAAAAGTTCACATGACCATGTTCATTGGGTTGAATTATTTTATGACCTTATTCATGTGGTAATCATTTTTCTGCTAGGTAATTTTTTAAGCGACCACTTACATTTAAGTGGTTTTCTTACTTTTGCAGGTTTATTCATCACCGTATGGTTCGCGTGGGCTGACTCCAGCGTTTTTAACTCACTCTATGTCAGTACCGATGTAAAACATCGGCTGATAATGGCCTGCCAAATTGTCACAGCCATGGTTATGGCAGCCTCTATTCCCCATGTACTTGACAAAGGCTGGACATATTTTGCATTGGCCTATGCAGCTAACCGACTTATTACAGCGTATCTATTTCATCGCACCAATCAATTGGGGATCGAATCAACTAAATTAGCACGCAGTGTGAGCCGTAACTACTTTGCACTTGCCATTATCTTTGCGACCACAGCTTTTATGCCTGCACCCTATCGTTATTGGGTATTTGGCACTGCGATTGCCGCTATCCAAGTTTTGTATATGGCTCCAAAAATTGGTGTACTTGAAAATAAACGTTTTTTACCACGCCTTGGGCATATGTCTGAGCGCTTTGCCCTTTTACTGCTCATTGTCGTAGGCGAAGGTTTCTTTAAATTGGTGATTACTTTATCAGAAAAAGGAATTTATAAAGTCGACCCCTCTGTACTGGCTAACTTTATGTTTGGCGGTATTGCAGTATTTGTTCAATGCTGGATTTACTTTGACTTTGTTGGCAATGGTAAACCTAAGAATCAACATAAATGGACACTCGTAAGTTGGTGGTTAGCACACCTATTTTTAATGTTATGTGCAGTTATGGTCGGCGTTGCGCTCGCCGGCGAAGTGAAAGCTGGGTTTTGGCAACCTTACCCACTTAAATATGGTGTCATTGGCTGTGTAGGGTTAGCAAGCTACTTATTGAGTTTATTGTGGATCCAGTTAATGATCGAACACCGTGTAGCCCATCGTTTTGCAACAGCTAAAGTAAGAATGTTTGGCGTTATACTCGCTTTAGTTACCATTCCCATTTTACCCCATGTGCCTTCGCTCATTGGCAACTTACTTTGGGGCACAGCACTGATTTCACAAATTGCCTACCCTGTCACTCGCGCATACTTTACCCTTTCAAAAGAAGAAGCTAATTCATAACGATTAAAACACCTTTGCAAAAATGACAAAGGTGTTTTGTTATCCTTGCTGTTTTTCGTAAAGACTTTCCTCGCAATAATATCGCTATCCAATCATCCATTTTTAGGGGTTGAAACAAGCATTAACGGACTCATGTCATTACTAATAGGCAATGAAAAATGCCGGTGTGAATCAACCCATCGAATGGGCATTAAAGCACATCGGCGAATATGTTTTGCCCAAGTTCCATAATTAAGGAGTTATGATGTCACAATCAATTATGCCAAAACTGGGTTTTGGTACATTTAGATTACAAGACGAAGTTGCATATCAAAGTGTGCTAACAGCTATTGAAGAGGGCTTTAGACACATCGACACCGCGCAAATTTACGGTAACGAAGAAGCTGTTGGCCGAGCGATTAAAGACAGTGGTGTTGCACGTGGTGAGTTATTTATTACCACCAAAGTATGGAATGATAAGTTAAATAAAACGGACTTTATTAACAGCGTAAAAGAAAGCCTGACTAAGCTCCAACTAGATTACATCGACTTACTGCTTATTCATTGGCCAAGCCCAGCCAATGGCGAAAGCATGGATGAGTACTTAACCGAGTTACAATCAGCAAAAGAGCTTGGTTTAACGAAAAAAATTGGTGTTTCAAACTTTACCATTGCACAAATGGAAGAAGCCTTAAATATTTTGCCAAAAGGCGCGTTATTTACCAATCAAGTAGAAGTACATCCCTACCTAACCAACCAAAAGGTACGTGATTTTTGTGCGCAAAACGACATTCTCGTTACCGGCTATATGCCATTTGCTGTAGGTAAAGTACTTAAAGATCCAACCATTAAAGCGATTGCAGACAAACACCAAGTGAGCACCGCTGAAGTGGTCATTGCTTGGGAATTAGCGCATGATATGGTGACGATACCGTCATCGACCAAACGCGAAAATATGGCTACCAACTTAAAAGCCCTTTCGCTTAGCTTAAGCCAAGATGAGATTAATCAAATTGATGCCCTTAGCTGCGGCGACAGGCAAGCAAACCCGGATTTTTCTCCTGACTGGGATCATGATGAAGTAAAAACAACTCAAGCTTGGCAATTTCAAGGGGCTGATAAAGCACTCGCTTTGGGATTAAAAGCTGTACCAGCACTTAAAGCAGGGCAAATTTTAGTCCGCAACCTTGCAATTGGTATCAATCCAGTTGATTGGAAGTTTATTCAAGCCAATCCTATTAATTGGCCAGATGCACACACGCCAGGCGTAGACGGTGCAGGGGTTATTGAGAAGGTAGGCGATGGCGTCGATAGCAAACTAATTGGTAAAACAGTCGCTTATCATCATAGCTTAAGTGAAAACGGCAGCTTTGCTAAGCACTCGGTGCTTTATGCTGAACGTGTTATGCAGGTACCAAAAGAGTTAGCTGCTAATGTTGCTGCTGCATTACCTTGCCCACTGCTTACTGCGTGGCAAGCCTTTAGCAAAATACCATTACGCAAAGGCGAAAAAGTATTAGTTACCGGCATGGGGGCAGTTAATAAACTACTGACGCAAATGCTGAACCACAGTGGCTTTGAAGTTCATGCATTATCAAAAAGCTTAACGACAGAACAAGCTGAAAAACTTGGCGTTAAGTTAGTATTACGCGACGCGCCTTCTGAAGGTGGCTACTTTGCACTCTTTGATGCTAACGGCCCTGAAGAAGCTAAAAAGTTAGTGCCACTCCTAAAAGCAAATGGCCATGTGATCAGTATATTAGGACGTATTGAAACCCCAGTCGATGAGCCATTTACGCGCACTATTTCTTATCACGAGATTGCCCTTGGTGCATTACATGATTATGGTGATACACAGCAATGGCAACGTCTTGTAAGTGATGGCGAAAAGCTCCTTAATGACATTGCGTCGGGTAGTTTAAATGTTGAAGAACCTACAGACTTTGAATTTAACAATCTCAACGATGCGCTTGAGTTTTCTAGAATTCAAAAGCAAAAAGCCGTTGTCGTTGTTTAGTGATCATTTAAAAGGCCTCTTTTGAGGCCTTTTTTATTTTATGCGACTGTTTCGTTGGCTGTATTATTGATTACAGCTAGGTGATAAATAATCACTAAGTTTGCAATAAACCACAGATCTTTAATCACAAATTGACCAAGTCCTGCTAAAACCGTCGAACTGCTAAGCGCATTCGGTGCGGTAATTAAAAAAGTTTGCGTCATGATAAATACCGAGCAACAGGCAAGCCCTGCCAATACTATTAGCTTGTTGTTTTTAATCAACAAGCCAACACAAAGCAATAGCACACTGACAATGTCAAACACACCAATTACATTCGATGCACCTTGCACACTAAAAACCTGATATAACCACGACATAAACGGCGATGTTTCTACAAGGCTCACAATTCCCTTCGCCTCAAAAGCAAAAAACTTCATGGCGCCAATCCAAACCAACACTAATGCCACCGATGCATAATTTAAAGCAATATGCGCTTTATCAGTTAAAGCCTCTTTGTAAAACACAAATAAAAACAGTGGAATAACAGCAAAATACTTAATGATCCCCTGCCCTGAACCAATCACAGGAAAGCCTCCTTCACTTGCAAGCCAACGATTAGCGCCAAACAGCGTAATCAAACAGAGCATTGATATAGCAAATGCAGTGATGGTCGGAAGCGCTCTATTGATAAACCCCAAATGTGAATGAAGACTGGTAATGCCAACAAAGCAAAAAGCAAAGCCTGCGATCATACTCATGATGTGAGCTGGCACCTGAGCGTCTAATTTATAGAACGAAAAAATACTGCCAATGGCATTGGGGTTTGCCCCTAAGATAAAAGACAAGCCCAATAACGAAAAACTGATAGTGATAAGTGCAACCACTAAATTATTTGCTGTACGTAAATTCATTTAACCCCCACTTTACTGCTTATTTAAAAGACCCAAGTTAGGGATAAAAACATTCACACTAAAATCAAATATAAGAAAAGCCTAACCGGAATTACTTATAAGAAATTGAAAAATAAATAAAATCATCACTGCTATTTGCTGTTATTTAGTTAAAAATTAATCTCTTTAATTCAATATCAGCAATTTTGTTCAAGTTTTTAGGTTGCCTGCTTCGCTATATTGGCGTAGGAATAATAACGAAGCGCACAACCTTCAGGAGCATCTGTGAGCAAAGACAATCACTTTAAGTACATTAACAACGAACAGCATCAGAGCATCTCGATGTTGACTGCGACTATGAGTGATTTTACCTATGCAAAACATGCTCACGAAGAGTATTCAATTGGCATTACTCTACAGGGGCGGCAAGATTTCTTTTGTCGTAATGCGTTTTATAAAAGCGTACCTGGCAATGTCATTTTGTTTAATCCTGAAGATATTCACGATGGTCACTCTGGCACTGAGCAAAACCTAGAGTATCTAATGCTGTACATTCATCCCGATGAATTTCAGCCTTTGTTCAAAGCGCTAGGGTATAAGCAAGATTGCACATTACGTATGGCAAACACCTTGTATGCTGATCCATTACTGCGTAATCAAGTGATTAACTTATCGAGGCTTTTACAAACCAATAGCACGAGCAAAATAGAGCGAGAAGCTGCGCTATTGCAAATGGCGCAGTCTTTAGTAAGGCTCAACGGCAGCCTCGATTTGCCAACTTTAAGCACCCGTGTTGATAGCTTACTACTGCGCGCAAAAGACTACATTTTGGCAAATATCGACAATGACATTGCTATTGATGACATTGCCCATGCTGCCACTATGTCTAAGTTTCATTTTATCCGCCGCTTTCGCGAGCACTTCGGTATTACTCCACATCAATATGTTTTGAACTGTCGTATTAATTATGCCCGTAGAGCGTTACAAGTTGGCCGCGATGCCACCAGCGTGGCGGTTGAATCTGGCTTTGCAGATGCCAGCCACCTCAATCGTAACTTCAAACGAGTATTCGGTATGACACCAAAACAATTTCAACTGCAATGGGCTCGTAGATAGAGCTAAATTACTGATTTGGAGCTGTTATGGCAGATATCTTTGCATATGCTATTGGCATTATGTACACCCCTGGGCCAATCAATTTACTTGGTTTAAGCAGCGGCTTAAATAAACAAACTCGTTCACACCTTGGATTTTTTATCGGTGTGGGTAGCGCGATGTTTATCTTATTTGTACTGCTTGGCTACCTTGGCTTACAAGTGATCAATCCGCAGTTTTTGCCTTATGTGAGCTTAATTGGTTGCGGCTATATTTTGTACATTGCTTGGAAGGTTGCAAAAGCAAAAGTACAGGTGAGTGATACGTCTGCTGATGCATCACTTAGCTTTTTCGATGGCCTGTTTATGCAGCTATTAAATCCAAAAGCCTTGGTGGCTACTCTGCCAATTGCTACGATTCAGTTCCCAAGTGCAGATATTACCGGCGCTGCAATCGTATTTTGGTCTCTTATTTTAGCCATTCTTGCCTTTGGTGCGCCTACAAGTTACTCGTTAGCGGGCTTGGTGCTTGGCAAACAAGTATCACGGCCGGGTATTTTTAATGTGTTTAATAAACTGATGGCTGTTTTGTTGGTTTATGTCGCGCTAATGATTGCCTACGAGCATGTGCTGACACCGTTATTGGCCTAAAATTGATCATCCCTAGCAAACAGGCATAATAGCGTTATTCAAAAAATGGTTATCACAAAACGATGCAAGGCAACCTATCTATCCGCTCATACAGTACTAAGCCTGTTAGTCATAGCCATGACTATCATCAACTTGTACTGCCCTTAAAAGGTGTGATTGCTATTAGTGTGGGTGATTTTCAAGGTAAGGTCGCCCCCGGTGAATGCGTGGTTGTCAAAGCTTCGCAAACACACCTGTTTACCGCAATGCCAGAGGCACGATTTGTGGTGGCCGATATGTCAATGCTACCTGATAACCTGGCCACTGCTGAGCGCTGCGTGTTTGCTATTAATCAATCACTTTGGGCATTTTTGCAGTTTGTGGCAAAGCAACTTGAGCAAGCGGTTAATCGTGAATTAGAACTTGCCATGTTTAACACCTTCAATTTGCTGCTAACTGAGCAAATTATGCAGCCAAAGGTCGACAGCCGAATTAGTGAGGCACTGCTTTATATTGACAGTCATCTAAGCACTCCTCTTCATATCAAACACCTTGCCAGCATTGCCTGTTTGAGCCCAACACAATTTAAACTGCTGTTTAAGCAACAAACAGGATTGACTGTCATGCACTATGTAACTAAACAACGAATGGAAAAAGCCCAAGCCTTGCTGAGTCATACCGACTACCCGCTACAACGTATTAGTGAGTTAGTTGGTTACAATGATCTTTCATCTTTTAGCCGCAGTTTTTCAAAGTTCTTTGGTTTATCACCGAGCAAATTCAACAAATAACTTTAGTTTTAAACGCCAACAAAACCGTCCTTTTTGTCAAAAACTGCACATCAATTTTGATTATGCTTTTGATATCTTAAATTTAAAGCGAATCATCAATGAACCATACCATCGCGACCATTGCCGTTTTAGTTGCCAGTGTGTTTTGGGGCACAACAGGCACAGCCGCAAGCTTTGCACCAGACATTAGCCCTTTTGCAATAGGTGCGTTTGCGATGGGGTTTGGCGGCGTATTACTTTGTTTAACCTCACTAAAACAGCTAATAAACAATGCGAGTGCACTACGTAAGCACTACAGCCTAACCTTACTCGGCTCGGCTTGTGTGGCTATTTATCCGCTGGCATTTTATACCTCAATGAATAGTGCTGGTGTGGCAATTGGTACCGTTGTTTCGATTGCCAGCGCGCCTTTATTTACCGTCTTATTAGAATACTTAATTGAGAAAAAGCCCATTGCAACTCGCTGGCTAGTCAGCTTTTGCTTTGGTGCTATTGGTATTGGCTTTATCGCGTTAGGTAAAGAACATAACCTTGCTGCTAAGGGGCTGTTTAGCCAAAACATCGGCATTTTACTTGGCTTAATTGCAGGGCTTACCTATGCAGGTTATTCATGGGTTGCCAAACGTTTAATTAGCAACGGCGTTCATTCAAGAGCGACTATGGCAAGCCTATTTGGCGGCGCTGCGTGTGTGCTTTTGCCTTCGTTATTGATCACTGGAGATGCGCTTTTTGCCTCAGTTACCAACACCTGCGTGGCGCTTTACATGGCCATAGTACCGATGTTTTTAGGTTATTGGCTATTTAGTATTGGCTTAAAAACCATCGCGGCCAGCCAAGCCGTGCTCATTACTTTACTTGAGCCTATCATCGCCACCATACTGGCTATTGTGATTTTAAATGAGCAATTTCAGCAAATTGGCTGGCTTGGAATTGGCTTAGTGAGCGTTAGCTTGATAATTCAAACGGTCAATTTTAAACGAATATTAGTGCGCTACTCGAAACGTTTACTTATACCCTGAATTAAAATAATTAGAGAGGAAACTCAAAAGGACAATGTCTTGATAATATAGATTAAATGTATGCGCTAAGTCAGTTTAAACTCACTTAGCGCATGTTTACTTTAGGCTGTTTTAAAAGGATTACGCGTATCTTGGTTAGCATCAAGATTGCGCATCAAAATTGCGTGATCTAAATCGATATCTTCTGGCAGAGGAATTTTAACAATATGGCCTGAGCCTTTTGCATCGCTAATGGCTTCGCCTTTTTTGTTTTCCATAAAATCTAGCTTGAAGTTGATATTCCCTTTTGGCGTCATAAGCTCTAGTGAGTGACCAGTACAGAATTTATTTTTTACATCAATTTCAACTAAGCCATTATCGTTGCGGCCTAATACCTCACCCACAAACTGCTGTTTATCTGATACCGAATGACCGTACTCATAGTTTTGATAGTCTTGATGTGCATGGCGTTTTAAAAACCCTTCGGTATAACCACGGTGTGCTAAGTTTTCGAGAGTTTTAAATAAGTTTGCATCAAATGGGCGACCAGCAACCGCATCATCTATGGCTTTACGATATACTTGCGCAGTACGAGCAACATAGTAGAAAGACTTAGTTCGGCCTTCAATTTTTAAACTATGCACGCCCATTTTTGTAAGCTGATCAACATATTGAACTGCACGTAAGTCTTTTGAGTTCATAATGTAAGTACCATGCTCGTCTTCAAAAGCAGGCATGTACTCGCCAGGACGGCCTTGCTCTTCAAGCATAAATACTTCGTTACTTGGTGCACCATCACCAAGTGTTGGGATCACCGCTTTAGGGTCGATTTTATGCACCATTTCGCCGGTTTCATTTTCGGTGCCGGGTTTCACATCGTAATTCCAACGACATGCATTAGTGCAAGTGCCTTGGTTTGGATCGCGTTTATTAATATAACCTGATAACAAACAACGGCCAGAGTACGCCATACATAGTGCACCGTGAACAAACACTTCAAGTTCTGTATTTGGGCATAGTTCACGAATTTCAGCGATTTCTTCAAGCGATAATTCACGCGATAAAATAACTCGCTCAATACCCTGCTGAGCCCAAAAGTTCACTGTGGCATAGTTTACTGCATTCGCTTGCACAGATAAGTGAATCGGCATGTCTGGCCACTTTTCACGCACCAACATGATAAGCCCAGGATCAGACATGATCAGTGCATCAGGCTGCATCGCAATGACTGGCTCAATATCGCGTAGGTACGATTTAACTTTGGCATTGTGAGGAGCAATGTTCGACACCACATACAATTTTTTATTTTGCGCGTGCGCTTCGTTAATACCGATTTGCAGGTTATCTAGGTCAAACTCATTGTTTCGAACACGAAGACTATAACGAGGTTGCCCAGCGTAAACAGCATCTGCACCATAGGCAAAGGCATAACGCATATTCTTTAAACTACCTGCAGGTGATAACAACTCAGGCGTAAAAGGACGAGGGGTCAAAATAGGTGACGACATGAAAGCTCCATACATCGAACCGAGTACAAGTCGGTTGCATGAATTAATACGATAATGAAGCGCGGGAGTATAATAATCTGCCCAGTAATTTTATTGATCTAGATCATGATTCAATAAAACTCAGCAGCACGGTTATACCAATACGCTTAATTAAGGGATCTCTTTTGAGGCAATAAAACCTTGTTAGCGACAGGTTTGATGCTTCAAAATGTTTAAGTATTATTGCGGATTGGTATTACATAGCATGCATATGAATACAATGATGTCTAAAGCAAAAAGTGACCGTAAGATGGTCACCTTTATAGCAAAGTCGACTGACAAGCTATTCTCATTAAAGTTATAACCTTAAACTCCTGATAAACGCTCTCTGCGCTTTTTCCAAAGTAAAAACTGATAGCCAAGTAAACCGTCAGCTTGCATATTAATACGCCCCCCTGCGGCTTTTTCAATTTTCAACTCAGCGGGCTTGCCTGCTTGCTGAAACTCAAATAGATAAAAGCGCGTAGTTTGTTTATTTAAGTGAATAGCGAGCTGTTGCCGAGAGTCATTATAAAAGCTTATTAGGCTATTATTCTCAAATTGATACCTAACATTTTTATTTGTCGCTATTAACTTAGTCATAAGTTTGGCGAAGCTGTCATTCCAATTTGCTGACTTTTTCGCATATTCTATCGATGCCGGCGCATCTAATTCCCATACAGTCATTAATTCGCTGGGAAATTCACTTTTATCTTGGTAGTTATCTGTTGTTGGGTTTGATTGTGCCCATCCATTAAAAGAAGTAAAGCTTAACAACAAGGCGGCAGCATAGAGTGGGATTCTTTTAAACATTGAAAACTCTTTGATACTGTAAAAATTAAAATAAAGACCCACTTTTCAGTGGGTCTTATGCGCTTAACAAAATAAACGATTAGTCATCTAAGTGCGCGCAGCGACCAAATTCAGCACCTAGTTTAACTGCCTCAACCACTTGCTTAGGGAAGCTAAGCTCACGGTCGCGGCCGTTATCACATACAAATGCTTTATTGGCATCAATTTCGATTGACAGTGTTAATCCAGCCACACCAGCCATAATCTCAGAGCCATTCGCACTTAAACCAAACATGTTATCGGTTAAGATACCTTTTGCTTCGGTTACGCCTTGTTTACCAAAGAACTCTTCTGTTGACATCCAACCAATACCTTTAAGGTAAATAGCGCCAACAAAACCGCCCGCTAATGGGCTACCAGCACGACCCGTAATTACTGACAAGTCGTCGTTTGCATCAAGTACCATGACTGAAGGTAAGCCAAAACCTAATTCAACTAACTCTTCATGGCTGTAGCCTAGGTCACAGTAATTAGTCCAAAAGCTTACCGCTGGAATGTTGTCACACCAACGCAGGCTACCAATTTGCTCTGTGGTATTTGATACTGTGTCCCAAACTTTAACGCCAACAGCGCGACGATTTTCAATTGCACCAAACGCAACATAGCGACCATCAACAGAAATAACTGAGTTATCAATCGCACCAAACTCGGTATGAGTATCAACAAGTTCGCCATTTACCCAAGCAATTTGGGTAAAGCCATTTGTAGAACCTGTAATAGTCTTACCATTGCCTGATATACGGTCAGCTCGAGCCCATGCTGTACGACGGATCTCGGTATCACCATCCACTAGAGCGATTTCTTTACCTGAACCATACGAACGGTCAACCATCTTAGTACCTGGTAACAGTGTTGCCTTACCTGTTTTAACATCCCATACTGTTGGCATACCGACAGAACGAGCGCCTTCACCTTCTGCACAGCGGTTAGTTCCGTCATAAGGGAAGCGTGTATTACCTACGACAAGTTTACCCGCATCATCCATATCCCAAACGCTTTGCGAGCTAAAACCTTGCTGGCTAGATAACGCACAGCTATTACCCGTCAAGTCTTCAAGCATTGATACGTGGCCTGAGTTAATATCCCAGATACCGCCTTGCTTAATTCCGTTGTCATTAAAATGTGCGGTGATTGCTGCTTTAGTTGCAGTTTTATTCATCGCAGTATTTGTAGAGCTCAGTAATGCGTATCCATCAGGGCTAACTAATGTATCAAATGACTTAGTCGCGCTGTCATATAAAAATGGGATACCTGATGACGTTGTTCCTAGCGCCTTCTTACCATTTTTCGCGTGGTCCATAACAAATGCTGAAATAAGTGGTGTATATTGGATACCGTCTTGATAACCGTTAAAGATCATCTCAACTTGCTTTGTCTCGCCTGCTGAAACAACAATTTCAGTTAAAGCACATGCATTATCAGTACTTGGGTCCGCACTTTCATTTTCATTCCAATACTCTGCTTCTGACAGAATATTTGTTTGCTGAGTTGGGTAGCCGCCAGCATTAATCTCTTGGGTATAAAGTGCATAACGCGCACCCGGAGTTAAACCATTAATAGTAAATGATCCATCAGGTCCAATACGACCTTGAGTCATATTACCTGACTGCTGACTGATCACATCTTCATAAGGATTATCAAGATTTCGAGCTATCAAGTTAATACCTGAGTACTCAACGCCTTCTTTTGTAAAAAGCTTGCCTTGAATGCTACCAAACTGTGATTTGTACTCGGCTGTTGGGTAAAGATCAGAGATGTTTACAATATCGTCTTTTACATTAATGGTATGCTGATTAGAACCTGCGCTTGAGCGAACATTAATAAACGGGAACATTGTTTCAATCGCTGAGAAATCTAGCATACTTGAGCTGGTAAACTTAGTTACACCAGCACAACCAGGCACACCATCGTATTGCGGACTATAGCTTGCCGACATATACACTAAATGACCATTTGCTTGAGAGTGAGACATATTAATCGCATGACCGAACTCATGGGTAAATACTCCACCTACTTGCGTGCCGTCAGTATCGTTAATATCAACATACCAGCCATTCATCAACGCAGTGGCTTCTAATATTTCACCTGTTTCTTCATCAGCCCATTCTGGGAATGCAATACCAAGCACTGAATTGCGAGGTACACCAAAATAGTTTTCTAAAATTCCACCGTCGGTGTCGTAGTTAACCCAAAAACCATAGCCGTTTTCAACGCCATAAATTTGGTCTACATTTTCAGCTGTTACATCAGCAATGCCGGTCTTTTCAAAGATTGTGCCTTGAATAGACATCTCAAATGTTGATGTTTCAACATCAGTCCACTCTTTTACAGCGTTCGCTGTCACTGCATTTGCTTGCTCAACTGTTAAAAAAGTATAGTCACGGTCTAGCTCTGTATTCGCTGGGATCACAGTGCCATCAGGTAAGGTAACATCAATGTTAAATACGGTACCTTTTTCAAGCACACTAAATGTTTCAACATCATTACCATCTTTGTCTTTGATCAGCTGACCACCATCGGTCCAAACAGGAATACTGCCATTTGAAGTATCCCATTTGTAAGGCTGCATAGTTTGTTCATGAATATACAAAGGGCCGCCAGCTAATGCACCGGTTGATACTGTTGCTAGCGCTAATGCTGCTGCGATTCTTGAAAATTTCATTATTGTTGCACTCCAGATAGTTTACCCACTAAATCCATAAAAACACCTACATCAACCGCACCTGGTGTGGTTAAAAGGTTCTGTTGTTCAGCTGACAACTTACTGGTGTCTAACCCTTCAAAAACGCCTTGATTAGCAAAAATATTTTCTACCTTACCGTTACGTACAACAAACTTACCTTGTGCCAGACCTACCGTAGTTTGAAAGCCTGTAATAGATGCTGGTTTATACATAAAAGCAATCACTTGCTCGCCTTCGCGCCATTTAGAAAATCCCTCAGGTGTAGCCCCTAAGTAAACTTTGCCATTACCCATTGAACGAGGCTTAATCAAACCAAACTGGCGAAATGTATAAGTTGAGTCTTCTTTTACTTTGCCTTTTGCATCAGACGAAACTTCAATGGTCACTTCAGTGTACGGGCGGTTATTATCAAAACCGTCAGTAACACTAACTACGCGTCCTGAAATGATGCTTTGTGATTCCACCGTCATCTGTTGCAAATTTTGTTGTTTTAATTTCATTGCATTCGCTGCTGGCGAAAGTGTCAGCATCGTGCCTAAAGCAAAGGCCGAAGCACATGACAGCTTGGTAAACGCGCTGCGTAATTTCATTGATATCTCCTTCAATTATTAGAATTGTTTTCTCAGAACTGAACTTTGCCCATGACAAAGAAGCAATCCGTTACTAATTTATGACTGAATAAAAGTCGGAATTCACGTAAAACCATGTAGCGTTTTGTACACTCAAATTTAACATTTGAGTTACATTTTGGTGTAAGATGAATTACTAACCACTAATTAAAGATTGATGCAAAAAGTAGAGTTAAAACACTAATTAATAGAAGAAAATAAAAAACAAAAGGATGATAAAGAATAGAAAACACAGACTTAAATGAACCTAAAATTAACAACCGCACATTAATTGTTAATTATTTGTTTAAGCTAAATAAAGCTAACTTCAGCTTTAAAATTTGAATGCCCTAAAACTAAAAAAACACCTCGTCATTGCTTAGTAAATATCAGTGAAAATAATGTGCTGATTTTGCACTTCAGGCCTGACATTTAGCATAGAGTTCGCAAAACATCTTTATCTACATCAGCGACATTAAAGGTAAGAGTATCGAGTACAAACTATGCACCAATTACTTTGGTATCATTAACTTACCATACGATTATTGGTTGACTGCATGACTTCTCTAGGGAAAATTTATACATTCATAAAAATGCCATCACGCTAATGTTTAATTAAATTAGGAATTTTCACGTAAAGCGCGTATAATTCGCGCCCGTTAATATTTATCCTTTTATATTCAAAATTATTGGAGCATAAAGATGGCTTTAGAGCGTACTTTTTCAATCGTAAAACCTGATGCAGTTGCTAAAAACCACATCGGTGCAATCTACAACCGTTTCGAAACTGCGGGTCTTAAAATTGTTGCAGCTAAAATGGTTCACCTTTCAAAAGAGAAAGCTGAAGGTTTCTACGCTGAGCACAGCGAGCGTCCTTTCTTCGGTGCTTTAGTTGAGTTCATGACATCTGGTCCAGTAATGGTTACTGTTCTTGAAGGTGAGAACGCAGTACTTAAAAACCGTGAAATCATGGGTGCTACTAACCCTGCTGAAGCACTAGCTGGTACTTTACGTGCTGACTACGCAGACAGCATCGACGAAAATGCTGTTCACGGTTCAGACGCTGTTGAATCAGCTGCACGTGAAATCGCATACTTCTTCGCTGACGAAGAAATCTGCCCACGTACTCGTTAATTTCGAGTTCACAGCTAAGTCTGTGATGCAGAAGAAAAAGGGCTTTCGGGCCCTTTTTTAGTCATTAGCTAAGCCTATTGTAAATCTGTTTAGCTAATGACTAAGTCGATTAAATAATATACAATCGCGCACCAAAACTACTTACCACCGTCACTGATTGAGGTTGTTTCATGACCACTGAAAAAAAGATTAATTTGTTAGATTTAAACCGAGACGCAATGCGTGAGCTATTCGTATCGTTCGGTGAAAAGCCATTCCGTGGCGATCAGGTGATGAAATGGATTTATCATTTTGGTGTAGACAATTTTGACGACATGACCAACGTCAATAAAAAGCTTAAAGAAAAACTAAAAGCTGAATGCGAAATTGTTGCCCCAGAAATCTCTGTTAAGCAAGTGGCAAGTGATGGCACCATCAAATACGCTCTATTGCTTAAAGGTGGCCAAGAAGTCGAAGCTGTTTGGATCCCTGAAAAAGACCGTGCAACTTTATGTGTTTCATCACAAGTTGGTTGTGCTCTTGAATGTACGTTCTGCTCTACAGCACAACAAGGCTTTAACCGTAACTTATCTGTGTCTGAGATCATTGGTCAGGTTTGGCGTGTAGCGAAAGACATTGGTTTAGACGGCGACAGCACCAAGCGCCCTGTAACTAACGTGGTAATGATGGGTATGGGTGAGCCTCTGCTTAACCTTAAAAACGTCGTACCTGCGATGGAGCTTATGATGGACGATTGGGGTTTTGGTTTATCAAAACGTCGCGTTACATTAAGTACATCTGGTGTGGTGCCTGCGCTTGACTTATTAAAAGAGAAAATCGACGTAGCGCTGGCTATTTCACTGCACGCACCAAACAATGAGCTGCGTGATGTACTGGTGCCAATCAATAAAAAGTACCCAATCGAAGAGTTTTTAGCGGCGTGCCGTCGTTATATTGATGGCTCTAAAGCAAATAAAGATGTGACTATCGAATACGTTATGCTGCAAGGTGTGAACGACAGCACAGATCAAGCACATGAATTGGTTAAAACACTAAAAGGGACGCCTTCAAAAGTGAACCTTATTCCGTTTAACCCATTCCCGGGTAACGAATATGGTCGCTCAAGTAACAGCCGCATCGACCGTTTTTCAAAAGTACTACAAGCAGCGGGCATTACCTGTATTGTGCGTCGTACACGCGGTGATGATATTGATGCAGCTTGTGGCCAATTAGTCGGCGACGTTGTTGACCGCACTAAGCGTTTAGCAAAGAAGAAAATGCGCGAAGATAACGCAATTGCGGTAAATGTTCACCAAGCATAACCGCAGTATTTAAAGTAAAGCCTTTGTGCTAAACCTTTTATTTTTAAAATAATAGATGCAACACAAAGGCTTTTCGGTAAGATAGGCATACGGAATCAAAGAAGAGATTAGGTAATGCGATCTATACTTGCCCTAACAGTTAGTACATTGGCATTAGCAGGATGTGTCACAGAAAATAGCTACGACGGCAGTAACAGACCCGTTGTTGAAAAAGAAATAAACAACAGTGGTGCGGCGCGCACCCGTATAGCCCTTGCTTTACAATACTTAAAAACAGGCAATAATTCTCAAGCTAAGTACAACTTAGAACGTGCTGCCGATTTTGCACCTGATATTCCCGAAGTTCATTACTCTCTTGCCTATTATTATCAACAGGTTGATGAACCAGAACTCGCCGATAAAGCCTATCAACGCGCATTAAAAATTGCTCCAAATGATCCAAACACCTTAAATAACTATGGTGTATTTTTGTGTGGTATTGGCGAATACGACCGTGCCGCTGAAGAATTTCTAAAAGCTATCGCAATTCCTAGCTATATTCGAGTTGCAGAAAGTTATGAAAATTTAGCTTTGTGCGCAATTGAGTTTGATGACTTTGATAATGCAGAAAAATACTTAAAATCTGCTTTAAATCACAGTTCACAACGCGCTTCATCGCTGATCACTCTCGCTGGAATTCATTACGCTAAAAGTGATTTACACAAAGCAGAAAGCGTTTTAGAAAAGTACGAATCAACAGGCCGTGTTACCCCAAGAGCATTAATGCTCAGTTATTTAATTCAACAGCGAATGGGCCACATCGAGAAAGCTGAAAAAACAGCCGGGATCATTTTACAAACTTATCCAGGTTCGAGCGAAGCAAAAATAATTTCATCAGGCCAAAATAAACGCTCAGAATTTGAAATTTTACGCGAAAAATATCGTCAAGCTCAGTTAGAAGAGCTACAAATTTCAAGTGATAACTTAGCTGTGAGTAAAGAGCAGCCAAAAATTCGTATCGTAAAGAAAAAAGTACCGCAAACAAAGGCACGAGCAGGTCAAAGCACGGCTCTGTCTGCTGAATCTAACTCAAAACCAGCTGCGCAAGCGCTAGCAACAACATCAAGTAATGATCAACAAGCGTACGGTATTGAACCATCAACAATTGATGAAAATAAAAGCCAGCAGACAGCTGCAAAGATTGAAACTGAAAGTACGGGCTTTAAAACAGTTACTTCAACACCAAAAAATAGTAACCAAGCTGTCGATACGTCAGCCGTAATAAGCGCGCTATCTGTTGACGTTACCCCACAGACCACTGCCTCAGTCAGCTTACCAAATACTAAAAATGATGACGTAACGATTGTCTCGTTTGGTGAACCACAATCTGCTTATAAGCCAGAGCCCTCGTTTTCATCAAATCAAGTCGAAGCGGACAGTTCAGGCAGTGTGGTATTTTACGAAGCACAAAAGGATGAAAGCGTATTTAGTACCGACTCTGGGTTTTCATCTACATCAAGCCAACCTAGCTATAATGTGAGTGCAGAGCAAGTACAACTCCCCATGCTAAACCCAAGTGTACCTGCGCTGAATATTCCCTACCATATTATTCAAAATGGCGAAAACCTATTTAGCATTTCGGTGCGATACAATGTTAAACTACAGCAGATTTTGCAGTGGAATGGCTTCAAAGAATCGGATCGGGTCGAAAACGGCACCAAAGTGTATTTAAATGATCCGAACATTTATCACACGATCACTGAAGGTGATACGTTGTACAGCATAGCCACCCAGCATGGCGTGTTAATTGATCAATTAATGCGCTGGAATAAATTGAGCCCAGATGTTGCCCTTGAACCTGGGCATAGACTCTTATTAGTGGACCCTGACTCATACTCATTATGAATGAAGAAAATAACCTAGAACAACCGCAAGAAACGCTCGGCCAAGCGCTAAAAAAGCGCCGCGAAGAAGCAGGAATGAGCCTTGAGCAACTTGCCAGTGCATTAAAACTATCCGTTTTACAGCTGCAACGCCTTGAGAACGATGAGCACGAACTACTCGGCCCTATTACGTTTGTAAGAGGCTACATTAAAAGCTATTGCCGTGAGCTTAAAATTGATACTCAGGCAATTCTTGCTCTTTTACCTGAGCAAGTTGAGCCAGCTAAAAAGTCAAAGATGCAGAGCTTTTCGCGTCGTACAGAAAAAGAAGCAAATGATAACCGCTTGATGCTGTTTAGTTACTTTATCTTAGCAGTGATCATTGGCTCATCGGTTTTTTGGTGGTGGCAAAATAGCTCACCAGCACTTGAAGAACAAACCGCGACCGTAATGCCAAATCAGCTCGAAACCAGTGAACTTACACCTGCAGCAGAACAGTTGAACAATGAAACTGAGCAACTTAACGCGCAACCAGCAACAAGTTCAGTGCCACCAGAGAGTGAAAATGCACAACCTGCTACCAATGATGCCAACGTCGTTGAAGCTAAAAAGCCTATTGAAGAGCAGAGTAATTTAGACCCAGAGCACAGCACTGTGGTAATGCACTTCAATGAAGACAGCTGGGTAGAAATTCACGATGGTAATGGCGATCGTATCGCATTTGGAGTTAAAAAAGCCGGTTACGTGATGACCGTAACAGGCCCTCAGCCGTTTAATGTTGTACTTGGCAAACACCAAGTGGTTGATATTACTTTTCAAGGTGAAGCCGTCGACACCTCACATTTTGCCAAAAATCGCTTAGCCAAATTTACTTTACCGTTATCAGAGTAATCGCAATGTTTTCAGAATCTCCTATTAAACGCAGAAAATCGACCCGTATTAACGTAGGTAATGTACCAATTGGTGATGGTGCACCAATTGCCGTTCAGTCGATGACCAACACCAACACCTTAGATATCGATGCCACGGTTGCGCAAATTCAAGCTATTCAAGATGCGGGTGCCGATATTGTGCGCGTATCTGTGCCGACCATGGAAGCGGCTGAAGCATTTAAAAGCATTAAAGAGCAAGTCACTATCCCGTTGGTAACGGATATTCATTTTGATTACCGTATTGCATTAAAAGTGGCTCAGTATGGCGCGGATTGTTTGCGTATTAACCCTGGTAACATAGGTAGCGAAGAACGTATTCGTGCCGTTGTAGACTCAGCACGTGAGCACAATATACCTATTCGAATTGGTGTCAACGGCGGTTCATTAGAGCGTGACTTACAAGAAAAATACGGTGAGCCAACACCAGAAGCCTTGCTTGAGTCAGCAATGCGCCATGTTGAAATCTTACAGCGTTTAGACTTTGATCAATTTAAAGTATCCGTAAAAGCTTCTGATGTATTTTTAGCGGTGGGAGCATATCGTCTACTAGCTAAAGAAATCGACCAGCCTTTGCATTTAGGTATTACCGAAGCAGGTGGTATGCGTTCGGGCTCTGTTAAATCAGCTGTTGGCTTAGGTATGCTGCTTGCCGAAGGCATTGGTGACACACTACGCGTTTCACTTGCTGCCGATCCGGTACAAGAGATCAAAGTGGGTTTTGATATTTTAAAATCATTACGCATTCGCTCACGCGGTATTAACTTTATTGCCTGCCCGAGTTGCTCACGCCAAGAATTTGATGTGGTAAGCACCATGAATCAGCTTGAAGAGCGACTAGAAGACGTGGTTGAGCCTATGTCAGTGTCTGTTATTGGTTGTGTGGTAAATGGTCCAGGCGAAGCACTCGTTAGCGACATAGGTCTTGCAGGAGCTAACCGCCGTTCTGGTTTATACATTAACGGTGAGCGTCAAAAAGCACGTATTGATAACGATAACATTGTTGATCAGCTAGAAGGTTATGTGCGTGACTTTATCGCCAAAAAAGAGAAAGAAACGCCAATCGACATCAAAATCGTTGAATAATTCGCATATACTCGGCAAACCCTCAGGTTTGCCGTTTACCTTTATCGCCCAAACGGTATAATAGCGGGTCAATTTTTTAGTTTTTCTTGATGCGCGATTTTTCAGCGCAAGTACAGTATTTAGGATTTATCAGTGGCAAAACAAATTCAGGCAGTTCGTGGTATGAACGATTGTCTGCCAGGCGATACGCAAATTTGGCAGAAAGTAGAAGACATTTTACGTGAAACAGTTTCATCGTTTGGTTATCAAGAAATTCGTTTTCCAATTGTTGAATCAACCGACCTTTTCAAGCGCTCTATCGGTGAAGTGACTGATATCGTAGAAAAAGAAATGTATACCTTTGCTGACCGTAATGGCGATAACCTAACACTTCGCCCTGAAGGTACGGCAGTATGTGTGCGTGCAGGTAATGAAAACGGTTTACTGTATAACCAAGAACAACGCTTATGGTACATGGGTCCGATGTTCCGCCACGAGCGCCCACAAAAAGGCCGCTACCGTCAATTCCACCAATTTGGCTTAGAGACATTCGGCATCGCCACTGCTGATATCGATGCAGAAGTTATTTTGCTGACAGCCCAATTATGGAAAGAGTTTGGTATTAGCGAACACGTTCGTCTTGAGCTTAACTCACTGGGCTCAAATGAAGCGCGTGCTGACTACCGTGATGCGCTTGTTGCCTATTTAGAACAGCATGTAGATGTACTAGACGAAGACTCAAAACGTCGTATGCACACTAACCCGTTACGCATTTTAGATAGTAAAAACCCTGATGTACAAGCAATTTTGACTGATGCACCTAAATTATCAGAGCACTTAGACGCTGAATCAAAAGAACATTTTGCAAATTTATGTGAACGTTTAGACGCTGCTGGCGTCGAATACACGGTTAATGAAAAACTAGTGCGTGGTTTAGACTACTACAACCGCACTGTGTTTGAATGGGTAACCGATAGTTTAGGCGCACAAGGCACTGTTTGTGCCGGTGGCCGTTATGATGGACTTGTAGAACAACTCGGTGGTAAAGCAACCCCTGCAGTTGGTTTTGCTATGGGTCTTGAGCGTTTGGTGTTATTACTTCAAGCCTTGGAATGTGTTGGTGACATCCGCCGTAGTGCTGATGTATATTTGGCAGCCATGGGCGACAAAGCAAGCATTCAAGCGCCAATTATTGCAGCTCAATTACGCAATGACGTTGCTGGCCTTCGTGTTATGGTTCACGCTGGCGGCGGCAACTTTAAAAAACAGTTAAAACGCGCAGATAAAAGCGATGCACTCGTGGCCGTTATTATCGGTGAAGATGAATTAGAACAAGGCGTTGTGACAATTAAGTACTTACGTGAGCGTAAAGAACAAGTCACCTTAAAACTAGAAGAAGCGAAAACGCTACTAGCTGAGCTTATTTAAGCCCAGCTAGCAACAGAGGTAAGCATGGAAATTTATTCAACTGAAGAACAACAAGCAGAAGCAATAAAACGCTTTTTCCGTGAAAACGGTTTAGCACTAGGTATTGGTATCGTAGCTGGTTTAGGTGGACTATACGGGTGGAAAGCGTATAACCAAAGCCAAATCACCAATGCAGAAAATGCATCTGATTCATTCAATCAACTTGTTGAAAGTGGTGCCGTGCTAGAGAATGCGGATAACTTCATTAAAAACAATAGCGAATCAAGTTATAGCACATTAGCTGCTTTTGTTGCTGCTAAAGAAGCAGTAGAGAAAGGTGACCTTGATACAGCAAGCGAAAAGCTAAACTGGATCATCACTAATGAACAAAATAAAGAGCTAAAAGCAACGGCAACAATGCGTCTTGCACGTGTTCACCTTGCACAAAAACAATTTGAGCAAGCATTAACAACCTTGAATGCACAGCTACCAGCATCATTCACCGCTGCAGTTGCTGAATTAAAAGGCGACGTTTATGCTGCACAAGGCGATAAAGCAGAGGCGCGCAGTCAATACCAAGCTGCTGCCGACAATGGTGGCCTTGATAACAATCCGTTATTACAAATTAAACTTGATGACTTAGCACAAACTAGCCCAGCGGCGTAAGGGGTTAAGATGAAAAAGTTAACAGCGGCAACACTTGCTCTGTGTATCGCAACCCTAACTGGGTGTTCGTCAAGTGATGACGAAGAAGAACTTGTATTACCGCAAATTGTTAATCAATTTGAAACGGACGTAGTGTGGCAAGAATCAATAGGTGATGGTGTTCAACACTATTTTTCACGTTTAACACCTGCGGTGCACGATGATGTGGTGTATGTTGCAAACCGTGAAGGCCTAGTTGAAGCGCTATCGCTTGAAAATGGCAACACGCTATGGCAAACAGACGTACGTGAAAATGCATCTTTTTGGCCTTGGGAAACCACTGAAAGTGCCAAATTATCGGGTGGTATTTTACAAGCTTACGGCAAGATTTATATTGGCTCTGAACACGGCTATTTAACAGCCCTTGATCGCGAAACCGGTGAAATTGTTTGGCGCAAAACAATGCCTGGCGAAGTACTTGCTAAACCAGCTGCAGGCGATGGCCTAATTTTTGTAAACTTAGCTTCTGGCAAATTATTAGCTGTGCACCCAGATACAGGTGAAGAGCGCTGGCGCTTTGAACAAGAAGTACCACCGCTAACATTGCGTGGCCAAAGCTCACCAACCGTCGCAAATGGTGGTGTATTACTTGGCCTTGAAACAGGCAAGCTAAGCGTACTAATTTCAGAAAACGGTTACTCTGCATGGAGTGCTGAAATTGCCACACCAAAAGGGGCATCTGAATTTGAGCGTTTAGTTGATGTGGATACTCAAGCACTGATCAGTGGCCCATATGCTTACGCAATTGCCTATAATGGTAATTTAGCCGCTGTTGATATTCGTTCTGGTAATGTTGTTTGGAAACGTGAATATAGCAGCTACCGTGATTTATCTATGGATAGCCAGTCTATCTATGTAGTTGATAGCGATGGCGTTGTTTACGGTCTAGATAAGACATCAGGTATTGAGCGTTGGAGCCAACCGGCACTACGCGGCTGGTACTTAACAGGCCCAACTGTGGCTGGTAAGTATTTAGCACTGGGTGACCAAGAAGGTAACCTGCACTGGTTAGACAAAGAAACGGGTGAGCTTGTATCGCGCGAAGACTTTGACAGCTCAGGCTTCTTTATAGAGCCTGTTGTTGCCGGTGACAAATTAATTTTATACACCCGAGATGGTGAAGTTAGCGCGGTTAAAATCCCAAACTAACTTACTAATAGTAAACGTTATTTTTCTAAGGCTTCGCTTGGCGAAGCCTTTTGTTGTTTTTTTAAGAGGTAGTTTATGCTTCCCGTGATCGCTCTTGTTGGGCGACCCAATGTGGGCAAATCCACATTATTTAACCGTTTAACACGTACTCGTGACGCCCTCGTAGCCGACTTTCCAGGCTTAACACGAGATAGAAAATATGGCCAAGCTGACTACGATGGCTATGAATTTATCGTGGTAGACACGGGTGGTATTGACGGCTCTGAGCAAGGTATTGAAACCGAAATGGCTGAGCAGTCGCTATTAGCGATTGAAGAAGCCGATATCGTGTTATTTTTAGTTGATGCTCGCGCAGGTATGACTGCTGCCGACCAAGCGATTGCTAACCATCTACGCAAACAACAAAAGAAATGTTTTGTTGTAGCAAATAAAGTAGACGGTATTGATGCAGACTCATATTGTGCTGAATTCTATCAATTAAGCCTAGGTGAAGTGCATCATATTGCAGCGGCTCACGGCCGTGGTATCACGCAACTCCTTGATACGACTTTACAGCCTGTTATTGCTGAACTTGCAAGCGAAAGTGAAGAGCTTGAAGAAAGTGATGACGAACTAATTGATCTTTACAGCGAAGATGAAGAAGGCGAAAACAGCGAGCAAGCCTTTGCCGACAAGCCTATAAAGCTTGCTATTATCGGTCGCCCTAATGTTGGTAAGTCAACACTTACAAACCGTATCTTAGGTGAAGAACGTGTAATCGTTTACGATATGCCGGGTACCACCCGTGACTCTATCTATATTCCGATGACACGTAACGATAAAGAATACATCCTTATCGATACCGCAGGTGTTCGTAAGCGTAAAAAAGTAAGTGATGTTGTTGAGAAGTTCTCAGTTATTAAAACATTACAAGCAATCGAAGATGCCAACGTCGTGTTACTAGTGGTTGATGCGCGCGAAGGTATTTCTGATCAAGACTTAAGCCTACTAGGCTTTGCTTTAAATGCAGGGCGTTCTTTAGTTGTTGCTGTAAATAAGTGGGACGGCCTTGATGATTACGTTAAAGAGCGTATTAAGTCAGAGCTTGACCGCCGCTTGGGCTTTATCGATTTTGCACGTTTGCATTTTATCTCTGCCTTACACGGCACAGGTGTGGGTCACCTATTTGAGTCAGTAGACGAAGCCTACGAGTCAGCAACTAAACGTATTAGCACAGCTATGCTGCGTCGTATCATGGATATGGCACAAGCCGATCACCAACCGCCACTTGTTCGCGGTCGTCGTGTTAAACTTAAATATGCTCACGCAGGTGGCTATAACCCACCACGTATCGTGATCCACGGTAACCAAGTTCATGACTTACCTGATAGCTATAAACGCTACTTAATGAACTATTATCGCAAAGCATTAAATATCATGGGTACGCCAATCAAAATTGAATTTAGAGAAGGCGACAACCCTTACGCTGGTCGTACTAACAAAGTGACCTTATCGCAAAAACGTAAAATCCGTGCGTTTGCGAAAGAAAATCGCAACAAGTCGTAGCCAATTGCTAAACTAAGTGTAAAGTATTAAAAAAAACCTTGTGAGTATGACTTACAAGGTTTTTTTATTACTAAAACTATGCTTTATTTAATAAACGAACAATAAATAGAGCAACATAAATGGACTTTTTAAGTCAGGTTATTTACGTCGATAACGTAGAAGAAGTACTCGACTTTTACTATCAAGCATTTGGTTTTAATACCAATCATATCAGTGATGATGCCGATTACGGTGAACTTGTTACAGGGCCTGTTAAGCTTGCTTTTGCAACCCATCCGCATGCGCAATCGTATTTTAAGCAAGGGTATATTCGTGCCCACCCTAAGCAACCTGCACTTGGTTTTGAGCTAAGGTTCAGCTGCCATAATTTAGTAGAAAGTTACGATAAAGCAGTGCTTGCTGGCGCTGAGCCATTGTGTCCGCCAACTAAAAAAGACGCCCAGCATTATGCGTATGTTCGTGCTATTGAGGGCACCTTGGTATGTTTAGTAGAAGATTAGCCTTTGGTAAGGTCAGTCTTTTGTAAGATCCGTTTTAGTAAGGTCAGTGTGTAGCTCAAGGGTTAACTCGCGTAATAACTCGATTCGCTCCAAACTCATGTTTGAGCGCGCCATTAACTTAGCCGTTAATGCTTCGGCATCAGTTTTAAGCTGCATGCCCTGCTCTGTTAATGAGATTACTTTTTTGCGCTCATCTTCATTCGATACCTGACGCGTCAATAAACCTTTCGTTTCTAAGCGTTTAACTATCGGTGTTAAGGTGCCTGAATCTAAGTGCGTATCATGAGAAAGCGCTTTTAAACTCACCTGATTTTTATACCAAAGTGAGTGCATCACAATATATTGCGGATAGGTCAAGTCATAAGCTTCAAGGATTGGTCGAAACGCTCTGATCAACGCATTTGTTGCACTGTATAAAGTGAAACACACATTGTCTGATAAGTTGTTGCTCATGCTATTACCCTAAACTGAAATACAGCCGTATTATTGCCTTAATTTAGTTTGCGCGCAAATTATTTTCTGACGATCTATTGCCTTTTACCGTAAACTTCATTAAATTGGCCACAAATAGTTTGCGCGCAAACAATTTGTGCGAACTATAATTATTCGCTCACTAGCCTAGCTAGCTCAAGTATTCGAGGTTTATATGGTTACAAGTCAACAAATTCACTTAGTTTCACGCCCAACGGGCATGCCTACACAGGCTAATTTTGCGCAGGTAGACGTATCACTTCCAGATTTGAACGACGGCGAAGTGTTAATTAAAAATACTTGGATGTCTGTCGACCCTTACATGCGCCCACGCATGATTGATCGTAAATCATATATTGCGCCATTTAACTTAAACGAAGTGATGGAAGCCGGTGCTATCGGCGAAGTAGTTGAATCACGCAATAACGACTTTCCGGTAGGAAGCAAAGTAAGTCATATTAGTGGCTGGCGTACCATGCACATTAGCGATGGCAGCGATTTAACCCTACTTCCTAATGTGCCACTGCCTGACCAACTATTTTTAAGCACCATGGGCATGACAGGGTTAACCGCATGGGCAGGTTTAACAAAGGTAATTAGCCTAAAAGAAACCGACACGGTGTTTGTTTCAGCTGCATCAGGCGCTGTAGGTAGCGTTGTTTGCCAAATTGCTAAGCTAAAAGGCTGTAAAGTGATTGCATCGGTTGGCTCTGACGAAAAAGCACAAATGGTTAAAGCGTTGGGTGTTGATGCAGTAATTAATTACAAAACGGTAGCAAACCTAACAGAAGCTCTTGAACAAGCGGCACCACAAGGTATTGATGTGTACTTTGAAAACGTAGGTGGCGATCACCTTGAAGCAGCACTCAATGTAATGAACGATTACGGCCGTATTCCTGTTTGTGGC